>CAZQZE010000083.1:0-9227 GCA_964597715.1 uncultured Halobacteriales archaeon | reverse complement strand
TCTGCATGTGGCCGTACTCGTCGAGGTAGTAGGCGTCCTCGTCGGGGTCGACGCCGAGTTCCTCGAGCAGCGTCCGGTGAAACGACCGTTTCATATGCGTCACGGCGACGAAATCCAGGTCAGCCCGGCCGTACCCCGACTGTGAGAGTGCCTCGTCGGCCACCGTCAGGTAGTTGGGCAGGGAGACCGGCGCGAGGCGCTCTTTCATGCCGTCGGGGTCCGGGACGTCCAGGCTGTGCAGGTCGCCGTCGACGGTGTCGTCGCTGGTAGGGTTGACCGAGCCGCCGCCGGGCATGATGACGTCCTCCGAGAAGGAGCCGTCGGTGACCGCGGCGCTCTCCCTGACGACGGCTTTCCGCCGGTCTGGGGCCGGGTCGGCTTCGAGGACGCAGGCGGCCCCGCCACTCCCGAAGTTGAACATGAACGAGGAGCGCTCGTTTTCGTAGTCGAGCAGGTCCTCCTCGCGGGTGGCGGTGACCAGCAGGGCGGTGTCGACCGCCTCGACGAGCAACTGTGCGCGAGCCTGCCGGACCGCGACCGGGCAGCCGGCACACAGCGTGTAACTCTCCGTCGCGTAGGCGTTTGTCGCACCCAGCCGCTCGGCGATGTTCGCGGCCGCCGACCAGACGAGGTAGTCCTTGTACTCGCTGCCGTGGTAGAGGACGAGCCCCACGTCGGCGGCGTCACGGCCGGCGTCCGCGAGGGCCTCCTCGGCCGCCTTCAGGGCCATGTCCGTGCAGTGGTCGTCCTCCGGGGGGCAGACGTGCTTGTGGTGCATCCCCATCTTCTCGACGACAACCTCCTCCGGGAGCCCACTCTGCTCGGCCACCTCGGCGCCGGTGAGCACCTCCTCCGGTACGTACCGGCCGTAGCCGGTCAGTGCGACGTCCATCTCGGCCGCGGCTCATCACCGGGCGGGAAAAAGGGTTCCTATCCCGGCGGTGACTGCGACGGCTGTCCGTGTGGTTTTCCCCCGTCGGGCCATAGCTACGGGTATGCACCTGGGTATCGTTGGCGCCGGAGCGGGCGCGGCGGCACTGGCCTACGTTGTCGAGAACACGGCGGACGTGGAGACCACGGTCCTGGAGAAGTCGGGTGGCGTCTGTGGGCGGGCTGCGACCCGCCGCCGTGACGGCATCCACTACGACTACGGCGCCAACTACCTCAAGGACGACGACGACCGCGTGGTCGAGTTGGTGACCGAGCAACTCGACACCGAGGGGCTGGTGAACGTGACCGACCCCATCTACACCTTCGACGCCGACGGCACCGTCTCGGAGGGTCGGGACGCCGACGACCACAAGTGGAGCTACGAGACAGGCATAACACAGGTCGCAAAGCGACTGCTCGCCCGGACGGACGCGACGGTCCACCGCCGGACGACGGTCGAACAGCTCACACGCGACGGGGGGAGGTGGCGGCTGCTCGACGCCGACGGCGAGGCGTGGGGCCCCTTCGACGCCCTCGTTCTCAACCCGCCCGCCCCACAGACCGCCGACCTCCTCGCGTCCGCCGACTGGGACGCCGACCTCCGGGGGACGCTCACCGACGCCGTCGCCGACGTCGAGTACCGGAGTAACTACACCGCCGTGTTGCACTACCCGTTCGAACTCGACCGACCGTACTACGCGCTGGTCAACACCGACAAGGCTCACGACGTGGGGTGGGTCAGCCGCGAGGAGTGCAAGGCCGGCCACATCCCCGAAGGGGAGACGCTGCTCATCGTCCAGGCCAGCCCCGGGTGGGCCACGGCACACTACGACGACGACCCGGCGGAGAATATCGCGGCACTGACGGATATGACGGCGGATATCGTCGGCGACGAGCGGTTGCGCGAGCCGGACTGGACCGACCAGCAGGGCTGGCTCTACGCCCAGCCCGACGGGGGCGTCGCGCCCGGCCCGGTCGACGCCGCGGAGGACCACGGGCTCTACTGTGTGGGTGACTGGGTCGCCGGCGAGGGTCGGCTGCACGCGGCACTCCGTTGCGGGCTGGATACCGGCGAGCGACTAGCCCTCTCCCTGTCCTGAGTCCGGCCCGGAGCCGGGCTCACCCGAGTCGGCGGTGTCGGCCAGGGTGACGACGTTCTCGCGACCGATCCGTAACTTCTCGACCGCCTCGTCCTCGGCCAGCGAGGAGACCGTCCGGGAGGTCTTCGACGCCGACCAGTCGAGCCGGTCGGCGACCGCGGACTGCCGCATCCGCCCGCCCGCGGACTCGAGCACCTGTAGCAGGCGCTCCTCGTCAGAGAGCAGTGCGGCCGACTCGACGTCGGAGTCGTCGGTGTCGGCCGCGGGGGGAGTCTCCTCGGAGCGGGTTCGCCGCCAGACCAGCAGCCCGAAGACCGCCGCCAGACCGACGGAGACGGTCGCAAGCGCGAGGACGACCTCGTTTCCGACACTCGGCTCACCGCCGGTCCCGGCCGCACCGGCGCCGCCCCCTGGCCCGGACCCACCGTCCGTGGCGGTCGGCGTCGTGGCTGTCCCGGCGACCGCGTCGGCAGGGGTAAACTCGACCTGCGGGCGCTCGTCGTCGAAGTCGACCTGGCCGACCCAGGTGACCGTGTCGTCCGCCCGGTTGGTCGGCGCCGGGTCGGTGTCCGTGACCGTGTAACCGGCCGGGGCCTCGATGGCGAGTGTGTCGTTCTCGGTAAAGAGTAACCCACCCTCGAAGGCGTCACCGACGCGAACGGCGTCGTTCCGGCTGGCCGCGAACCCCTCCCAGGTGAACGAGTAGGAGACCACACCCCACCGGCGGGGTACCTGCTGGATATCGGTCGTGGCGGTGAAGTTTGTCGCCCGCATCTCGCGGCCGGTGGCCTCGGCCGCGCTGGCGACGACCGCTCGCATCCGCTCACGGAACGGGTCGAGGCTGCTCGCGGTGTCGTTGCGGAAGCGTTCCTGGAAGGTCCGGTAGGCGTCGGCCTGAGTCTGGGTCGACAGTCGCGTCCGGACCCGGACTGTCCAGCGGGCGTCCCCGTCTGCCTGCACCTCGACCCGCGTGACAGTGTTGTCAGTCTCGGGGTCGGACTGGCTCTGTGCCAGCCCTGGGCCTGCCAGCAGCGGCATCACGACCAGCACCAGAGCGAGGGCGGCAACGACGAGTCCCCTGCGGGTGACCATCCGTTGTACTGTTTTGCGTTCGGCGTCTTACGGCTTGTGACTGTTCATCCGACCGCCGGACGGCGGCGCCTGCAACTGTCCGCAAACGGCTGCAAACGGGTGCCAGCGTCGGCCCGGTTTATGATCGTTGGGCTCCGAGGGGAGACTGATGCGAGACCGCCCGCTCCTGTCGATGCTCGTGGTGGCGCTTGTCGTAGTCGGTGTCGCGGGTCTGGTCGCGGTCGCGGCCCCCGTCGGCGCTCAGACGGCCGACGAGCCCGGGGCCAACGCCACGGCAAACAGCTCCGTCAACGTGACCGCCGGCGCCCAACTCTCGACGGTGCTCTCGGTCACCAGTGACGACGTTCAGTCGGAGGTCGAGGAGACGGCCTTCGAGGTCGAGTACGAGCGCGAGGAGCGGCGCGCCGAGGCCGTCGCCGAGCGGGCCGAGGCCCTCCGCGACCGCGCCGAGGATATCCGCGAGGACTACCGCACGGCCGTCGAGGCCTACCGGGAGGGCGAGGTTGACCGCGCGGGCTTCGCCCAGCGGCTCGCGACGCTCAACGCCCGTGCGGGGAATGTCCTCAACGCTCACGACCGTCTCGAACGCCGTGTGGCGAACCTCTCGACATTCGACCTGCGTGTGGCCGGGTTCAACCGCACGGGCTTAGCGCAGGCCGTGACCCCCCTCGAGGACATCCGCGGGACCGGTGCCACCGCGCTACTCGCACAGTTCACCGGGCAGCAACGGGGTGCGGTCAGCCTGGAGACCGACGGCGGGCTCTCCATCGAGGTGAGTAGCGAGGGCGGCGAGCGCTCCCGCGAGTTCGAGCGCGAGCCGGACGACGACGCCGCGGTCACCGTGGACCAGTCGACCGCCCTCGAGACAGCACGCGGCGCGCTGACCGACACCGGGAACGGCTCGTGGGCGCTCACCGACGCCGACATCGACACCGAGGACGGCGCCTACGCGTTCGGGTTCGAGCTCCGTGCCGACGGCCTGACCGGCGAGGCCGATGTCGGTGTCGACGGCTCCTCCGGGGAGGTATTCAGCCTCGAGGAGGAGGTCGAACCGGCCGACGACAGAGAGGGCGAGCCCGAGGGCACAGAGGACTCCGAGCGCGTCGACGAACTCGCCCTCGTCGTCACGGACGGCCGGCCGGCACCCGGCGCGACGGTGACCGTGCGGGCGCTCGCCGACGGCGACCCGGCCGCCAACGCCGCAATCAGCCTCAATGGCGCGGTGGTCGGCGAGACCGCCGCCGACGGGACGCTCACCCTGACCCTCCCCGAGGCGGGCGACGTGAAACTCACCGCCGAGCGCGGTGCGGCCGAGGCCGAACTCGAGTTCGAGTTCGACGACAGCGAGCGGAGCGAGGCGGAGAGGGTCCGGGGGAACGTCGACATCTCGGCCACGCTCGCGGACGGGACAGTCACCGTAACCGCCACATACAACCGGAGCGGGATTGCCGACGCGGCGGTCTCGGCCAACGGCGACCGGGTCGGGACGACCGACGCCGGCGGCGGACTCGGCTTTGCCCTCCCGGCCGACGCCGAGGAGCTCGAACTCGAGGTAACAAAGGGCTCCTTCGAGGCGGAGAAGGAGTACGCCGTCCGGAACGGCTCGCTGGCGGCCCCCGGCGAGGACCGGGAGGGTGCGGACCAGGCGCCCGAGGAGCAGGAGCAGGAGCGCGAAGAGGACGATAGCACCGCGGATGACGAGGGGACCGACGACGGGGAGACCGAGACCCTCGAACTCGTCGTCGACGGGGGCGACCCCGGACCGGGCAAGACGGTGACACTACAGGTCCTCGCCGACGGGGACCCCGCAGCCGACACGACGGTGCTCGTCAACGACGAGCGCGCCGGGGCGACCGACGACGAGGGGCGGGTGACCGTGACACTCCCCGACGCCGACGACGTCGAGGTCACCGCCGAGCGCGGTGCGGCCGAGGCCGAACTCGAGTTCGAGTTCGACGACCAGGAGGCCGACGACACAGACGAGTGACGCGGCCTGACCCCGGCACGCCTCGGGGGTGGTGGTGCCCTGTGCGCCACACCCCTCTGTCGCGCTGTCGGGGCCGATTGAGAGTGCCGGCCAAGCCTCTTTGCCGCCGGCGTCGAAAGGCCGATGATGCGTGCTGGCGTTATCGTCGCCGGGGGACGCTCGACCCGGTTTGGTGAGCAGGACAAGGCCGTCGCGGACCTCGCGGGCACACCGGTGGTCTGCCGGGTGGCCGACCGACTCGGCCGGGTCGTCGACGAACTCGTCGTCAACTGTCGACCCGACCAGCGCACGGCAGTCGAGGCGGCGCTGGGGAGCGCCGACCCTGCGCCGACCGTCGCCGAGGACCCGGAACCCGACCGGGGGCCGATGGCCGGTCTCGTGACCGGCTTGCGGGCCGTCGACAGCGAGTACGCCGCCGCCGTGGCCTGTGACATGCCCTTCGTCGACCCCGGCTTTCTGGACTATCTCTTCGGGCGGGCGGCCGGTCACGACGCCGCGGTCCCGAAGCCCGACGAGTGGGTCCAGCCGATGCAGGCGGTCTATCGTGTCGACCCGACAGTCGCGGCCTGTACGGCCGCACTCGAGCGTGGGACAGGGCGTGTCGTTGCCCCGCTGGCGGAGCTTGACCACGTCGTCGTCGGCCCCGAAGGGGTTGCGGAACACGCCACCGCGGAGACGTTCGAGAACCTGAACACCCGCGCGGAGTTCGAGGCAGCCGCCGAGCGACTCCGCGAGGGGTGAGCCACAGACGGCCCCCACCGGGTCACCGACACGTGTCCCCGCCGGCCGCGTCGGTAGGTGGACTTTTGTGCCCCGCTGTGGTCGTTGGGGTATGCGACTTCAGGACCGGACCGTCCTCATCACGGGCGCCGGGTCAGGGATCGGACGCGCGACAGCAAAGCGGTGTGCCGACGAGGGGGCGACAGTCGTCGTCACCGACGTGGACGTCGAGGGTGGCGAGGAGACTGTCGCCGAGGTCGAGGACAGCGACCGTCCCGGGGACGCGGTCTTCGACGAACTCGACGTGACCGACGCCGCGGCCTTCGAGGACACCGTCGACGCCGCCGCCACGGAGTACGGGCTGGATGCCATCGTCAACAACGCCGGCGTCGGCCAGACCAACTGCGCGATGGAGGACCTCTCGCTCGCGGACCGCGACCGGATCCTCGACATCAACGGGAAGGGGGTCTGGAACGGCTGCCGGGCCGCGGTCCCCCACCTCAAGGAGCAGGGGTCGGGCTCGATCGTCAATATCGCGTCACTCGCGGGGGTGATCGGCCAGCCCTTCGCCGCGGCCTACGCCTTCACGAAGGGCGGTGTCACAAAGTTCACCAAGTCGTTAGCGGGTGAACTCGGCCGGCACGGGGTCCGCGTCAACGCGGTCTGTCCGGGCTTTACAGACACGCCGCTGGTCCGGGGCGGGCTCGAGGCCCGCGAGGACCCGGAGGCCGCCCGGGAGAAACTCGAGAGTCTGTACGCCTTAGACCGGATCGGCCAGCCCGAGGAGATCGCCAACGCGGTCCTCTTTCTGGCCAGCGAGGAGTCCTCGTTCGTGACCGGCCACGAGCTGGTCGTCGACGGCGGCTACTCCAGCGGGTAAACGAAGCCTCTTTGCGACCGGCGGGACACCTCCCAGTCGATGACCGACTCCGACGCCGACGGGCCCGGAACCGAACCCGACGGGGCTGCCGATGGGAGTGAGCCGGAGACAGACGCCGACCGGGGCGGGCCGGGAGCGGATGCCGACACCGACGACCGCCCGGGTGCCCGCGAGAACGGCGACTTCTTTCCCGACGGGACGTTTAACGACTGGGTCGGTCTCCGGGTCGAGGAGTACGACGACGGCGAGGTGGTGCTCGCCGTCGACTACGAGGGGTTCAAGCGCAACCCCGGTGACGTGATGCACGGCGGTGTGACCGCGACGCTGGTCGACGTCGCCGGCGGGGTCGCCATCGGGTCGACCTTCGAGGACCGTGCGGACCGGCCGTCCATGGCGACGACGAACCTCGACATCAACTACCTCCGGCCGGTCACTGACACCGCACACGCGACCGCGGAGGTCGTCCGCGTGGGCAGTTCCACAGCCGTCGCGCAGGTCGACGTCGAGAGCACCGCACCCGACGGCGAGCGCAAGCAGGTTGCCATCGGCACTGTCACCTACAGTGTCGCCGACCAGTAACCCGGAGCCGGCCCCCCTGTCGCCGTTGCCGCGGGCTCCTCGCCCGAATCCTCTTTTCGGGCCCACCCCAACGGTGGGTATGAACGGAACGGGCGTTCCCCTTGTGACGCCGTTCGACGAGTCGGGCGCGGTCGAGGAGTCAAAGCTCCGTGCGGTCGCCGCCTGGGTCGTCGACCGCGGCGTCGACTTCGTCGTTCCCGCGGGGTCGAACAGCGAGTCGGAGCTGCTGACTGTCGAGGAACGCGCCCGCGTCGTCGAAATAGTCGCCGACGAGGTGTCGGTGCCGGTGCTCGCCGGAACCGGCCACCCCGGGTTGGCCGAGACCCTCGAACAGACCCGCCGGGCAGCCGCGGCCGGCGCCGACGCCGCGCTCGTGGTCACGCCCTTCTACTTCGAGCACTCACAGGCGGACCTCGACGCCTACTACCGGGCAGTCGCCGACGAGAGCCCGCTTCCGGTCTACCTCTACGACGTCCCGAAGCTGACCGGCACGCGCCTCGACCCCGAGACCGTGGCGGCCCTCGCCGCCCACGACGGGATTGCGGGCATAAAGGACTCCGGCGGCGACCTGGTCACCTTCGAGCGGACACAGCGCGCGACCGACCCGTCGTTCGAGACGTTCGTGGGTAGCGGCGGTCTCTACGCGCCGGCACTCGACGCCGGCGCGGACGGGGGGATCACCGCGCTGGCAAACGCCGTCCCCGGCCTGGCGAGTGCGGTCTACGAGCGCCACCACGAGGGCGACCGGGAGGCCGCCCGCAGGCTGTGTGCTGACCTGGTCGAACTCAACCGGGCGGTTACCGCCGAGCACGGCGTCCCGGGTGTGAAGGCGGCGATGCAGCACAGGGGCGTGTCGGCCGGTCGGCCACGGTCACCACACAGGCCGCTGGACGAGGACGCCGCCCGGGAGGTCGGGGCGCTCGTCGACGAGGCCCTGGAGGCGTGGGGCTGAGCGATACCACCCGGCGCTCGCGGGCTGCGTCGCCGGTCCGGGCGAACGGTTCATTCGGCTGTGGACCAAACCGGACGGTGATGAACGCGACCGACGACTGGTACGACATCGACCGGCTCAGCGACCACAGTTACCGGCTCACCGAGGGGGGTGTGTTCGGTACCTTTCTGATTGTCGGCGACGACCGGGCGCTCCAGGTCGACGCCGGCGGCGGCGTCGGTGACCTCCGCGGGGCCGTCGACGGGCTCGTCGACGTCCCCGTCTCGCTCCTGTTGACCCACTCCCACTGGGACCACATGGGTGCCGCCCACCAGTTCGAGCGCGTCCGGACCCACGACCGCGAACGGACGGCCGACGGCCGGGTGACGACTGACGTCGTCACCGACGACTTCGGCTACGGGCCGGCGGACTTTGTCGCCGACTGGGAGGCCGCCGGGGAGTCGTTTCCCGACGGGTTCGACCCGGAGGCCTTCGAGATCCCGGCGGCGGCCGGTGTGGAGGCCGCCGAGCCGGGCGAGACGGTCGACCTCGGCGGTCGCGAACTCGAACTGGTCGGTATCCCCGGCCACTCGCCGGGGCAACTGGCCGTCCTCGACCGCGCGGACGGCGTTCTCTACGGCGCGGACCTGCTCCACCGCGAGCACGACCTCTACATCCACTTCGAGGGATGTGACATCCACGAGTACGTCGAGACCCTCCGGCGGGTCCGGGACCTGCGGGACGCGGGTGCGTTCGACACGCTACACGTCTCCCACGCGCACACGCTGTCGGGCGAGGAACTCGGCCTGGTCGACGACTATCTGGCGGGGCTACAGGCGGTCCTCGACGGCAACCTCGACTACGAACTGACCGAGGAGGAGCCACGGGCCCGGCGCTACGAGGTTGCCGGCCACGCGGTCCTCACGAAGCCCGACGTGGTGTAGCGGGTGCGGGTCCCGACACCGGCCGCTACGCCCGGCGGGTCTTGACCGCGGTCCCGGAGATGTT
>CAZQZE010000082.1:0-9229 GCA_964597715.1 uncultured Halobacteriales archaeon | reverse complement strand
GCGTACCCCCAGGCGGGCATCAGCGCCAGCAACATCACCCGGCGACCGATGGCGTAGGCGGCCAGCGCCGGGGTCCCGAGCGCGGCCAGGATGAAGATAAACGGAAACCGGGCGGTCGACTGGAGCAGTCGCACCCCCGCGAGCGGGGCGGCGACCCGGACGACCTCCCGGCTCAGACCCGTGTCCACGTGCGGACGGGCAGCCGAGAGCGTCACCGCGTACTGCCCGGAGACCAGTAGCCCCAGGAAGATCAGCGAGGCCAGGGTGTTGGCAACAGCGGTCCCGACGGCCGCGCCGACAACCCCGAGCGTCGGGAACGGCCCCAGTCCGAGGACGAGGACGGCGTTGAGCAGGAGATTGGTCGGCAGTGTCAGCAGGCGGACGTACATGGGGGTCCGGGTGTCCGCACTGCCCGCCAGCGCCCGCGCGGCCACCATCGAGTAGAAGCGAAACCCCAGCGACAGCATCACAACCTGGAGATACGCCGACCCGTACCCGATGACGGCAGGGTCGTCGGTGAGCACCGCCACCATCGGCTCAGCGTACAGCCAGGAGGCGACGGTGAGGGGAACCGCAAGCGCCGTCGAGAGCAACAGCGACTGTTTGACCGCGAGGTTTGCCCGCTCGTCGCGGCCCTCCCCTTTCAGCCGGGAGACGACGCTTATTGTGCCACTCGTCAGCGCGAGCGAGAGGCCAAAGCCGATAAAGTAGTACTGAAAGCCGACCTGGAGGCCGCCGATGGCGGCGTCCCCGAGTGCGAGCCCGACAAACAGGAAGTCGGCGATCCGGAGGAAGATCCGGAGACTGCCGGTGACCATCGCCGGCACGGCGAGGTCGAAGGCCTCGGTCGCGCTCGAGCGCTCGACGAGTCCGAGCCGGGACAGCAACCGTGGAACGAGGTCGAGCCACCCCCGGACCCGGGTCCTGACACCCATCACCGACGACTCGCCGGCCAGTAACTGGTGACTTTCGGTTCCGGACCTGTCGGCCGGCAGACCGGGTGCGCGTGTGGCTGGCCCGCTCGGTAGACTACACAGCCCTTATTATCGCCCGAGTGTAGAAATCACTATGTCACGACGACCGACACGCCGGTCATTCCTCGCCGGTGCCGGTACGGCCGCGACAGTCGGGCTCGCCGGCTGTACCGGGCTGCTCGGGTCGGGAACCGACACCGTCAAACTCCTCGATTTCGGCTACGTCTACCCCGACGGGATCTTCGAGACTATCGAGGAGGAGGCGGGGGTCACAGTCGAGTTACAGTCGAGTGATAGCTCGGCGCGGTCGCTCTCCCTGTTGCGGTCGGGCCGGTCGGACCACGATGTCGTCGCGCTGGGCAACTACGCCGTCAGCCCGGCCATCCAGGAGGGACACATCCAGCCGCTCAATCTCGACGACATCCCGGGGTACGACGGGGTCTTCGACTTCGTCAAGAAGGACTATTTCACGCAGGACGGCCAGGTCTACGCCGCACCGCGGTCGTTCGGACAGACGCCGCTTGCGGTCAACACCGACGTTATTTCGGCCGACGAGGTCACCAGCCTCTCGGTGCTGTTCGACGAGGCGTACGACGGGATGGTCGGTCACCGGGACGACGCCCGGTTACAGGTCCTCTACGAGCGGGCCGCCAACGGCAAGACGCCGCTGAACCCGACGAGTGCGGACCAGGTCGATTTCGCGGACACGGGGGACAACCTCAGACGTCACGTGGAACTGTCGGGGAGTCTCTGGAACTCCGGTGGGGACTCCGAGCAGATACTACGCTCGGGGCAGGTCGCGGTCGAACCCGTCTGGAACTACCTCATCTTCACGATGGGACAGGACGGCTTCCCGATCGAGCGTGTCTACCCCGAGGAGGGGACAAAGGCGTGGTTCCTCCAGTTCTGCGTGCGCGACGGGGCCGAAAACGCCGACGCCGCACACCGGTTCATCCAGTCGTGGTACGACGGGGTCGGCTACCAGTCGCTGGTCGAGCCGTCACACATCGCCGTTCCCCACGAGTCCGTCTTCGAGCAGGAGGGGGCAGACCGCGCCGAGTACGGGCTCGACGAGCCCGAGCGGTTCATCTACGAGGACCCAAAGCCGCGGTCGCTGGTCGAACAGTACACCGAGACCTGGAACGAGGCAAAACAGGCCGCCGAGGGGTAACCCCATGACGGGGACCGGCAGTGCTACCGGCGGGGACGACCGCATCCTGGAGGCACACGCCCTCCGGAAGGCGTTCGGCGACACCGTCGCCGTCGACGACCTCTCACTGTCGGTCAGACGCGGGGAGTTTTTCTCGCTGGTCGGCCCCTCCGGCTGTGGGAAGACGACCACACTCCGGATGCTCGCGGGGCTGACCACACCGACCGACGGGACCGTACAGATCGACGGGGCCGACGTCACCGGCCGGCCCGCCCGCGAGCGTGACACCAACCTCGTCTTTCAGGACCTCGTGCTGTTCCCGCACATGAGTGTCGCCGACAACGTCGGGTACGGGTTGGCCCGCCAGGGTGTCCCGGCAGACGAGCGCGACCAACGGGTCGACTCCCTGCTAGAGACGGTCGACCTGGGTGGGCTGGGTGACCGCCGACCGACGGCGTTGAGCGGCGGGCAGCGCCAGCGGGTTGCGCTCGCGCGCGGCCTCGCCCCCGAGCCGAGCGTGCTGTTGCTCGACGAGCCGCTGTCGAGCCTCGACCGGAAGCTCAGACAGGAGATGCAGGCCGAACTCCGCCGCGTCCAGCGCGACGTCGGGACGACCTTTCTCTACGTCACCCACGACCAGGACGCGGCGATGAGCATGTCCGACCGGGTCGCCGTGATGGACGACGGCCGGATCGTCGAGTCCGGCGCCCCGGAGTCGCTGTACGACCAGCCCGAGACGGCGTTTGTCGCGGACTTTCTGGGCGACGCGAACATCCTCGCCGGGACGGTGACCGCCGTCGCCGACGGGACGGTCACCGTCGCGGTCGGGGCCGGCGAGGTTCGGGCCGACCCGGGTGAGGTGTCGCCGGCGGTCGGCACCGGCGTCGCGGTGATGGTCCGGCCCGAGGACATCGAGTTCGGCGACGGGCCGCTCTCGGCGACGGTTCGTGCAAGCGAGTTCAAGGGGTTTTACGACCGGTACGCGGTCGCACTCGACGCCGACGAGGCGAGCGTGGTCACCGTCCGGACCGACGCCGACGAGCGGTTCACCGTCGGCGACACACTCAGGCTGTCCCTCACCGACGCGACGCTTGTCGCTCCGGGTGACGGCACAGCGGCGGCGTCGGGTGAGCCGGCGGTGACCCCCGGCGTGCGTGCCGACGGCGCCACCGACGACCCCGACCGTGGCCGGAGCACAAACGGCGAGCGAGCGGCCCGCACCCGGGACGAATGAGCACCGCAACGGCTATTCGGGACGCGTTCGAGGACCGCACGACCAGAGACGTGCTTCTGGCGGCGGCTCCGACGGTCCTGGCGGTTACGCTAGGTGTGATCCCCCTGCTTCTGTTGCTCGTCGAGAGCGTCCGGCCGCTGGTGACGGCGAGTAACTATCTCGACGTGACAGAGGGGATCTACGCCGCCGTCATCGCACAGTCGCTGTTCGTCGGCGTCCTGCTGACGGTGGTCTGTCTCGCCATCGCCTACCCGGTGACGTACTGGCTGGCCAACCGCTGTCCGGCCCGGTACCGGTTGCCGGTGTTGGCGACGCTGACGCTCCCGCTGTGGCTGAACTACGTCGTTCTCAACTACACCTGGGTGTGGCTGCTCGCACCCGACGGGGTGCTCAACGTCGTGTTGGGGTGGGCCGGTGTCATCTCCGAGCCGCTGGCGCTGCTCGGCCGCCCGTTCGAGCTGCCGGTCGTCGGCCTGACCTTCCCCTCACTGTCGCTGTTGGTCGGTTTTATCCACATCTATCTGCCGTATCTACTGTTGACGATGTACGTCTCGATGGAACGACTCGACTACCGGCTGGTCGAGGCGGCCCGAGACCTGGGCGCCGGTGACTTCCGCGTGTTTCGCGACGTGGTCGTCCCGGAGACGGCCGCCGGCGCCGTCGCCGGCCTGCTCATCGTGTACGCCCGTATCGCCGGTGCCTACGCCACCCCCCGGATCCTGGGCGCGGAGTCGAACCCGATGGTCGCCGAACTGATCACGACACAGTTCTACGAGGTGCTCGACTACCCGTTCGCCTCGGCGCTGTCGATGACGTTTCTCGCGGTCGTCGTGGTCGGCTTCGCCCTCGGGGCGCGGTTCGGCGGGGTCCGGGCGGAACTCAAACGGTGGTAACAGTGACGGAACCTTCACTCGGCACCCGGGTCCGGTCCGGGTTCTTCCAGGCGACGACCGTGGTAACCTTTCTGTTTCTGTACCTCCCCGTCGTGACGATCGTATATCTCTCCTTTTCGCCCGGCTCACAGCCGTCGATCCCCATCAGCGGCGCCTCACTGGAGTGGTACGCGGCGGTGTTCGCCGACACACGGTTCGTTCGCGGGCTCGTCACCAGCGCGGTCATCGGCGTGATCGCGGCCACGGTCGGGACGGTGCTCGGACTGCTCGCCGCCCGGACGATCACCCGGTCACGCCTGCCCGGGTGGGTCCGGGGTCTGGTTGCGCTGGCCGTCGCGGTCCCGCTGTTCGTCCCGACGGTCGTGTTGGCGCTTGGCATCGGCGTCACCGCCGGGACGGTCGGGGTCGGGTTTGGCTTCCTGCCGGTGGTGCTCGGTCACCTGTTCTGGGTGCTCCCGTTCAGTACGTTCCTGCTGACCGCGCGGTACGCCGAACTCAACGACGCACTCGAGGAGGCTGCGCGCGACCTCGGGGCGAGTGGGTGGACCGTCTTCCGGACGGTGACGCTGCCGCTGTTGGCCCCGGCGCTCGTCGCCTCGG
The DNA here is from genome assembly GCA_964597715.1 of uncultured Halobacteriales archaeon. Lineage (GTDB taxonomy): Archaea > Halobacteriota > Halobacteria > Halobacteriales > Haloarculaceae > Salinirussus. Next base: position 4,378 of record CAZQZE010000082.1, on the reverse strand, counting down.
TGCTGTTCACCTTCGCCCTCTCCTTTAACGAGTTCCTCATCACGTTCTTCCTGGCCGGGAGCGGTGTGACGACGATGCCCCTGGAGCTGTTCGGGAAGGTCCGTGTCAGTGCCACCTCGTTTCTCAACGCCGCAAGCGCCATCGTCCTCCTGGTCAGCGCGGCTATCGCGCTGGCGGGGACGTACCTCCGGACCCCGACCTGACACCGACCCCGGGGTTCCCGAACGTCTTTGCCGGCCGGGCTCGCAGCCGGGGCCATGGAACGCATCGAGGCCGCCGACGTCCACGACCTTGTGAGGGTCACCGAGCCCCGTGTCGCACCCGGCGGCGACCGGGTGGCGTTCGTCCGCGAGAAACCCGGCGAGGACGGCGAGTCCTCCGAGGCGACAGTCTACCTGGCCCCGACCGGCGGCGGCGGGGCCCACAGGTTCACCCTCGCGGAGGGGGTCGACAGCCAGCCCCGCTTCAGCCCGAGCGGCGACCGGCTGGCCTTTGTCTCGACCCGCGGCGCCGACGACGACCGCCCGCAACTGTGGGTCGTCCCGACCGACGGCGGCGAGGCCCGCCAGGTAACCGACGTCGTCGGCGGCGTCGACGCGGTCACCTGGGGCCCGGCCGGCGACCGGGTGGCGTTCGTCCAGCGGGTCACCGCCGACGACCGGGACGCCGGGCGGGACTACTCGGTTCCCGGGAGCTACGAACCCGAGGCCCCCGACCCGCGGGTGGTCGACCGGACGGTCTACCGGTCGGCGGAGGAGTACTTCGACGGCCGGCGCGGGCAGGTCTACCTGGCCCACCTCGCCGACGGCCCCGACGAGGACGACGTCGAGCGGGTCACCGACGCCGACGCCGACCACGCCAACCCCGAGTGGGGGGACGCGGACACGCTGTACTACACACTCTCGGACGGTGAGCCGGACCCCGACGACAGTATCGAGCACACCATTGTCGCCTACGACACCGAAACGGGTGACCGCGAGACGGTCCACACCACGACGGCGTGGGGGACGACGCTCGCGGCGACGGGGGACGGCCGCGTGGCCTACACCTACGTCGAGGACGACCGCGCCTCGATGCGCCCGGTGGAGGCCCGGGTCTACGAGGTCGGAACGGGTGAGGTCCACACCCCGATGGCCGGCCTCGACCGGACGCTGAGCCCCGACAGCCCGGTGCAGTGGGGGCCACACGGCGAGTCACTCTACCTGGTGACCCCCGACGAGGGCGCGGGGGCGGTGTGGACGGCCCCGTGGGACGGTGACGGCAGCGACGCCGAGCGGGTCGTCCGGGAGGCGTGGGCCAGTGTCGACGCCCTCGACGTCGGGGCGGACCTGCTCGCGGTCGTGCGCAGCGAGTGGGACCACCCCGGCGACCTCTACGTGACGACGCCGGCCGGGGCGGAGGAGCGCCGACTCACCCGCGCCAACGCCGCGCTGCTCGACAACCGGGCGGTCTCCCGGCCCGAGGAGATATCGGTCACCGTCGACGCCGACGAGGACGCCGACAGCCACGAGGTCCAGGGCTGGCTGCTCACGCCGCCGGATTTCGACCCCGGGGAGAGCTACCCGCTGGCGGTAGAGGTCCACGGCGGCCCCCACGCCATGTGGACGACGAGCGGGACGATGTGGCACGAGTTCCAGACGCTGGCCGCCCGGGGGTACGTCGTCCTCTGGTCGAACCCTCGAGGCTCGACGGGGTACGGGCAGGCCTTCGCCGAGGCCATCGAAGGAGACTGGGGGGCCGTCACCGCGCAGGACGTCCTCGCTGGCGTCGACGCCGCGACCGACCGCGGGTACGTCGACGGCGACCAGGTCTTTCTGACCGGCGGGAGCTTCGGCGGCTTCATGACCGCCTGGCTGGTCGGACACACCGACCGGTTCACCGCCGCGGTCTCCCAGCGCGGGGTCTACGACCTCACCGGCTTCTACGGCTCGACAGACACGGCCTACAGGCTCGTCGAGGGTGACTTCGACGCCGCCCCCCCGGCGGACGCCGACGTTCTCTGGGCGCAGTCACCGGCGAGCAGCGCGGACGCGGTGGAGACGCCGACGCTCGTTCTCCACGCCGAGGACGACTACCGGACGCCGGCCGCCACCGCCGAACTGTTCTACCGGCTCCTCCGCAAACACGGCGTCGACACCCGGCTGGTCCGGTATCCCGAGGAGGGTCACGAGCTCTCGCGGTCGGGCCAGCCGGCCCACATCGTCGACCGCATCGAGCGCATCGCCCGGTGGTTCGACGGCTACTCCGAGTACCACGACGTCCCGCGCGCGCTGGACCGCGAGGAGGGGGCGGGGCTGTCGGCCGCCGAGGGCGGCGGGGCAGGTCACTGACCGGGGACCCCACCGCCGGGCGAAACCCACAACCCCCGCGGCCACGCAATACGGGCCGTGCCAGAGCGCTACCGGACCGTCGCCGGCCGCGGGCAGGCTGCCTTCGAGGTGCGGGGCTCGGAGTTTCTCGGTCACGTCGCGCCCGCCGAGACCGTCGCCGACGCCGAGGCGTTCCTGGAGGCGGTCCGCGAGGAGTACGCTGACGCGACCCACAACGTCCCCGCCTACCGGGTACGGGCCGCACCGCTGCGGGAGTACGCGAGCGACGCGGGCGAACCGACCGGGAGCGCGGGCAAACCCGCCCTGAACGTCCTCCAGGGCGAAGGGCTAGAGAACGTCGCGGCGGTCGTCACCCGCTATTTCGGCGGGACGGAACTCGGCGTCGGCGGGCTCGCGCGGGCCTACGGCCGCGCCGTCAAGGAGGCGGTCACCGACGCCGGGACGACCGAGCGCCGCCCCCACGAGCGCTTTGTCGTCACGGTCGACTACGACGACTCCGGCAGCGTCCGGGGGCTTCTCGAGGGTGCCGACGCCGACTTCGAGGCTGCCTACGAGGCACGGGTCCGGTTCGACGTCCGGGCGCCGGTGGAGTCGGCCGCGACCCTCCGGGACCGGCTGCGCAGCGCCACCAGCGGCCGCGCCGAGGTCGACCGCGGGTGAGCAGGCGAGCTGTGTGGACGTTCACGACACCGGCCGTTCACACGACGACCAGCCTCCAGGACACACAACGCCTCCGGCGCCGACACTGTACACAGTGGATATCGACACCACGGCTCGCCCCATACGGGCGCGTTGTCACACTGCTGGCTGTCCCGTCGTGACGATACTCGCCACCCCGGGATGGCGAGCTTCCTCACAGACGCACAGCCGGCAGTATCAGTCCGTCTCGTCGGTCGTCTGCTGGTCGGCCGCCGACCCCGTCGCCGGGTCCGGACGTGGCTCCTCGTCTGTGCGCGTGTCGTCGTTCGTCCCCGCCCGGCCGGTGACGCGGTCGGGGCGCGGGGCCTCGTAGACGTACCGGTACCCGCTGTCGAGGACGTGAAACCGTCGGTTCCCGGGCTCCTCGATGACAGTCTCGTCGACGTCGATGGCGATGTCGGCCAGGTCACCGAGTGTCGCTGCGTCCGCCTCCGGGAGGGACGCGGCCCCCGGGGGGAGCGACGCCGTGTGTATCCAGTCGGCGTACGCGTCGTAGTCGTCGCGGTACGCGAGCCACGCCTGTTCCGTCGGTTCGAGCGTCAACCAGCCCGCACGCCACGCGAACAGCAGCCCCGCGAGCCCGACAGTTCCGGCCAACACGAGCACCGGTCCGCCGGTCCGGTACAGCGGGCCGTACTCCCGCTCGCGGGTGACGACCGTCTGTGAGGAGAACGACCGCTGTGCCTGCTGTGTCCCCGAGACGGTGTACGTGTCGCCGCCGATACCGAGCCCGAGCCGGTGGGTGAACCGGTGGTCGGCCGGCTCGCCGTTCACGCGCCCGTCGAACTGTGTCTCGGCGACGAGAGCGGTTTCGGTCCCCCCGGTATCACCCAGCTGACCCGAGAGGGTTCGGGTCCGGTTCGCAACGGCAGCGACGTCGAGTGTGACCGGCACACGAACCCGCTCGCCCGGTGTGAGCGTTCGGTTCACCGTTGCGACCGGCTCGGACACCTCCCAGAGGACACCCCCGTTGCTGTCGGTCGCCTGCCGGACGAGACGGAGGGTAACGGTGGTGTTCAGCCGGCCGCCCTCGGCCGCCTGATACTCCGCGCTGTAGGTGACATTCAACACCGGCGCGACCGGCCGGAGATAGGTCGACCGGTCGCGAAACTGCGTCCCGACGTCGTACGCCGGATTCGGCTCGGTGACGGTCGCGCCGTGTGTGAACGTCCCGGTCCGGCTCCACTCCTCGGTGGTCTGCTGGTCGGTCACTGTCCCCGGCGCCACGTACGCGGTCGCGGCCAGCCACCCCCCGACGAGCACCACCCCGAGCAACACCGCAACGATGAGCGTCCGCCGTCGCCTCAGGGCCCGCCGCAACCGGAGCCGCCGTTCGGCCGCGTCGAGGT
>CAZQZE010000081.1:0-9279 GCA_964597715.1 uncultured Halobacteriales archaeon | reverse complement strand
TCTGCCTCGCCTGTGAAACCCCGTTCGAGGTCCAACACCACAGTTGTCCTGTCTGTGGGAGTTTCGATGTCCGCCGGTCGAAGTGGGTCACGGAGTGAATCGCCGGCGCAGGTGCCGTCGTGTTCACGCCGGGAGGAGCCGTAGGCACCGCCTGCCCGGAGCCCACGATTCAAGTAGACCTGTGGCAAGGGAGAGATAGTGGCAGTTTCGTTCGACCTCTTTGGCACGCTCGTCGCGCAGGACCGGCCGGCGGAACCGTGGGACGCCGTCGCCGCGGAGTTACGGGCACGGGGGATCCCGGTCCCCGAGGACTGGGAGGCCGCGTACCGGACGTCCCACACGGATCTTGACCCCGGCCGCGAGCAGTCGCTGGTTGCCCACGTCCGGGCCGCGCTCGCGAGCCGCGGGGTCGACGCCGGGAGCGACATCGTCCGCGACGCGCTGCTCGCCGCCTTCGACGCCCCGGTGGAGGTGCGTCCCGGGGCGCCCGGGGCACTCGCAGCCGCCCGCGAGCACGGGCCGGTCGGACTGCTCTCGAACTGTAGCCTCCCCGGCCTCGCCGACAGGGCCCTCGCACAGACCGAACTCGCCCCCGAAACAGTCGTCACCAGTGTCGGCTGTGGCTGGCGCAAGCCACACGACCGGGCCTTCGAGGCGGTGGCCGACGAGTTGGGTGTCGAGGTCTCGGCGTTGGTCCACGTCGGTGACGACCCCCGGGCCGACGGCGGCGGCCGGACGGCCGGTGTGACGGTCGTCCTGACCGACGACGTCTCGCTGTCGGCGTTTCCCGAGTGGCTGGAGGAGCGGTGATGACACCGCTCGGCTCGCTGGCTGTCGGCGGCGCACTCCTCCTCGACGGTGTCGTTGGTGAACCCCCCGACCGCCTGCACCCGGTCGCCTGGTTCGGCCGGACGATTCCGGGCCGGGGCGCCGGACGGCCGGTACTCGCCGGCGGGGTCCTGGCGCTCGTGTGGCCGCTCGTCGCCGCGCTGGCAGTCGGCGGGACGGTCGCGCTCGCCGGACAGGTCGACCCGCTGGCGGCCGCCGCCGTCGGCGGGCTCGCGCTGTTCGTGACGACCAGCCTCCGGCGGCTGCTCGTGACGGTCCGCCGGGTCGTCGCGCTCACCGAGTCCGACCCCGACCGGGCACGGACCGAACTGCGGGCGTTGGCCGGCCGCGACGCCGCCGACCTCTCGCCGGGCCAGGTCCGGAGCGCGGCCGTCGAGAGCCTCGCCGAGAACCTCGCGGACGGGCTGGTCGCGCCGCTTCTGTGGTATGCCGTCTGTGCGGCCGCGGCGGGGCTGGCGGGTGCGGGTGCCGTCGGGGTGCTGGCCGTCGGCTGTGGCGCCGCCGCGTGGGTGAAGGCGGTGAACACGCTGGACTCGATGGTCGGCTACCGGGGCCGGCCGGTCGGCCGCGTCCCCGCGCGGCTGGATGATGCGGTCATGTGGGTGCCCGCCCGCGCGAGTGCACTCCTGCTCGCGGCCGCAACCGGTCGGCCTGGGGCGCTCGTCCGCACGCGACCGTGGCTTCCTGCCGTCCCCTCGCCGAACTCCGGGTGGCCGATGGGGACGCTGGCGGCGGCCCTGGAGGTTCGGCTGGAGAAACCCGGCGTCTACACCCTCAATCCCGAGGGGCGACTGCCGGACGCCGCGACGACCCGGACCGCGCTGGTCCGGACGGGTGCGGCCGGGCTCGTCGCCTACGGGCTCGCGGCGGTGGTGCCGTGGTCCTGAGCGGGCTGCGCGGCGCCGTCGGCTTCCTGACCCGTGTCCCGGTCGGTCACGACGAGCGTGCCTGGGAGGGGCTTGCCGGCCGGCCCGGGCTGTTCGTCCCGGTCGGCTACGCTGTCGGCGCAGTCGCCGGCCTGGCGCTCGCGTTGCCCCTGCCGGCGCCGACTGTTGCCCTCATCTATCCGCTGGTACTGGTGGCGGTCACCGGTATCAACCACGCCGACGGGCTCGCTGACCTCGGCGACGCCGCCGTTGTCCACGGCGGCCCGGAACGCCGCCGCGAGGTGATGGCCGACACGACCCTCGGGGTGGGTGCGGCCGTCGCCGTCGGGCTCGGGGTCCTCGGACTCGGGCTCGGTGCGCTCGCAGCCGCGAGCCTCCCCTGGCGGGTCGCGCTCGGGCTGGCCGTCGCGGGCGAGGTTGGCGCGAAGCTGTCGATGGCCGTCCTCGCGGGCGCCGGCGAGGCCAGCCACGAGGGGCTCGGGTCGACGTTCACCGGTGCGGACGGCAGGTCGGCCCTCGCCGGGCTCGCGCTCGCGGTCCCGGCTGTGGCGGCAACCTGGCCCGCCCCGGCCGCGGCGGCCGCAGTCGTGGCCGGGCCGGTCGTCGCCCTGCTCCTGTTGGCCTGGGCGCGCCGGAACCTCGGCGGTGTCAACGGTGACGTCTTTGGCGCGGCAAACGAACTCGCCCGGGTCGTGGCGCTGCACGCGGGGGTGGTCACGTGGACGCTCTCCTGATGTGTGGCGGCCGGGGCACCCGGCTGGGCGCGGCCGAGAAGCCACTCGTCGAGGTCGGCGGCGTGCCGATGGTGGAGGCGGTCCGTCGGGCGCTGGCGGCCAGCCGGGTCGAACGGGTCTACGCCGTCACCGCGCCCCACGCCCCCGAGACGGCGGCACTGCTCGACTGCCCGCAGGTCGAAGCGCCCGGCGACGGCTACGTCTCGGACCTCCAGGACGCGCTGGCCGACGACCGGGTCGCGGAGCCGGTCCTGACGGTCGCCGCCGACATCCCACTGCTCACCCCGACGGCGGTCGACCGCGCGCTCGACGCGGGCACCGGGGCGACGACCGTCGCGGTCCCGGTCGGGCGCAAGCGAGCACTCGGGGTCAGCGCCGACACGACCTTCCGGGCCGACGGGCGACTCCTCGCGCCCTCGGGGCTGAACGTCGTCGGTGCGGGCGAGGGGCTCACGGTCGCGACCGACACCGGGCTGGCGGTCAACGTCAACCGCCCCCGTGACCTCCGGCGGGCGCGGTGGCTCGCCGCAAGCGATTAGTCCGCCGGGGCGCTTGCACGGACGATGGACAGTGAGGCCTTGGCTACCGTGGAGGCGGGTGTCCACCACGGGAGCCGCGACGACCCCGAGGTGGTGGACTTCAGCGCCAACACCAACCCCCGGGTGCCGGAGGGGGTCGCGGGGGTCTACGGGGGCGCCCTCGCCGCCGCCGGCTCCTACCCCGACGACGGCTACCCCGAGTACCGGCGGGCTGCCGCTGCCGCCGTCGACTGTGCCCCCGGAGAGGTCGTGCCCACGCCGGGCGGGCTGGCGGCCATCCGGCTTGCCGTCGCGGCCGCGGTCTCGCCGGGCGACACCGCGCTGGTCGCCGCACCCTCCTTCGCCGAGTACGCCCGCGAGGTCCGCCTCCAGGGCGGCGACCCCGTCTTTCGCGCCCACGACCAGGTCCTCGACGCCGACCCGGCGGGCCACGCGCTGGCGGTTGTCTGCACCCCGAACAACCCCACCGGCGAGGCACACGCCCCGGAGCGGCTCCGTGACTTCGCCGACCGCTGCCGCGCCGCGGGGACGGTCCTGCTGGTCGACGAGGCCTTCCTCGGGTTCACCGACCGGCCGTCGCTTGCGGGTCACGAGGGCGTCGTCGTGGCTCGCTCGCTCACCAAACTGTACGGCCTGCCGGGGCTGCGCGCCGGCTACGCGGTCGCAACCGGCGAGTTGGGCGACCGGCTGGCGACCGGCCGACCGACCTGGGCGCTGGGGACGCCCGCGGCGGCCGTCGGGGCACACTGCATGCGCCAGCGGGCCTTCGTGGCCGCGACCCGTGAGCGCGTCCGGGCCGAGCGCAGCCGGCTGCGCGACCGGCTATCCGCCCGCTTCGAGGTCTACCCCTCGGATGCCCCATTTCTCCTGCTGGCGGTGCCGGACGTGGAGGCCGTCCAGCAGGCGGTGCGGGCGGCGGGTATCGCGGTCCGGGACGCCCGGACGTTCCGGGGGCTGGACAGTCACGTCCGTGTCGCCGTCCGGACGCCCGGGGAGAACAGCCGGCTCCTGGAGGCGCTGGATGTTTGAGGCCGAGCGCAGCGACGGGGTCTGCCGGCTCGCGGCACCGGGGACACGGTGGCTGGTCACCGGGCCCGAGGGCGGCTATCGGCAGGCGGACGCCGCCTACAACGTCTCGGTTCCGGAGGGGTTCGACCGCGAGGACCCCGCGGCGTACGCCGCCGAGCGCCGCCGTAGGGCCGGCTTCGAGGTGGCTGGCCCGGGGCTGTTGACCGGCGTCGACATGCGCCACGCCCGCGGAGCACGCGCCGACGGGGTCTGTGTGGTCGCCACCGCGGGGCTCTCCAACCCCGTTGCCCTGGCCGGCAGCGAGGCCGCCGGCCCGGCGCCGGACGGGGACGACACCCGGCCGGACGGTGCGAGCCCAGGCCCGGGGACGGTCAACCTGCTCGTCGGAACCGGCCGGGCGCTGGCCGACGGGGCGCTCGCGACGCTGTTGGCGACCGTCGTGGAGACAAAGGCAGCAACACTCCAGGCCGCGACCGGGTTCACCGGCACCACGTCGGACGCGGTGGCGGTCGGCTGTGACCCCGACGGCATCCCCACGCCGTTCGCCGGGGGCGCGACCACTGTGGGCCGGCTGACCCGCGCCTGTGTGCGCCGGGCCGTCGAGGCGGCGGTGGAGGCCCGGGGGTCGGTCCCCGACAGCGTGGCCGGCGCCGAACACGGCGCTGTGCCGGCCGCGGCGCCGGAGGTATTTCGGGTCTGACGAAAGTGTCTTTTAGCTACCGCAACGTGAGTTGGTATGGGACGCACAGTCGACCCCCAGCCGATCACGCCTGCGGCCCCGGAGGAGTTCGGGTTGGTGCAGGTCTGGTGGGGGACAGGCAAGGGGAAGACGACCGCCGCGTTAGGGATGGGGATGCGGGCGGCCGGCCACGGCTACCGGGTCCACGTCCTCCAGTTCATGAAAGGCGGGGCCGGGACCGTCGAGGACATCCGCGGGGAGTACAACGCCATGGCGGCCATGCCGGGGATGAGCTACGAGAACGCCGGCCACTACGGCTGGCACGGCCGCCTCGATGACTCCGACGACGAGGCACACCAGGCCCGCGCCGAGGCGGCGCTGACCCGGGCCCGGGACCTGCTGGAGGCCGCGACCCGCGCCGACCTCACCGAGCCGCTCGGGCTGGACGGGCCACCCGAGGACGGCGTCCACATGCTCGTCCTCGACGAGGTGCTGTACGCCGCCAACCGCGGGCTGGTCGCCGAGGAGGAGGTCCAGGGGCTGGTCGACGGCAAGCCAGCCAACCTCGAACTCGTCCTGACGGGCGGCCACGAGCACCCCGAGTACGCCACGGAGGTCGCGGACCTCGTGACGAACGTCGACAAGGAGGTCCACCCGATGGAGGCCGGTCAGGGCGCGCGGCGGGGGACCGAGTACTGACCCGAGGATGGCCGAGACGCTGCTCGTCGCCGGCACCGCCAGCCACGTCGGCAAGTCGACCGTGGCGACGGGGCTGTGTCGCCTGCTCGCCGACCGCGGGGTCGATGTCGCCCCGTTCAAGGCACAGAATATGTCGAACAACGCCCGCGCTGTCCCCCGGTCGAGCGGCGACGGCGAGGGTGAGGTCGGCGTCTCCCAGTACGTCCAGGCCCGCGGGGCCCGGGTGGCGCCGACGACCGACCACAACCCCGTCCTCCTGAAACCGACGGGTGAGGGGCGCTCCCAGGTCGTCCTCGACGGCGAGGCCGTCGGCCACGTCGAGGCCGGGGCGTACTACGAGACCTACTGGGAGCAGGCCCGCGAGACCGCCCGGGCCGCCCACGCCCGGTTGGCGGCCGCCCACGACGTCGTCGTCGCGGAGGGTGCCGGCTCTATCGCCGAGGTCAACCTCCAGCACCGCGACCTCGCGAACGTCGAGACCGCCCGCTTTGCCGACGCCGACATCCTGCTCGTGGCGGATATCGAGCGTGGCGGCGTCTTCGCGCACATCTACGGCACGCTGGAGCTGATGCCCGCGGACCTCCGCGAGTGTGTGGTCGGTGTTCTCGTCACGAAGTTCCGCGGGGACCGGTCACTGCTCGCCGACGGTATCGCGGAACTCGAGGAGCGAACCGGTGTCCCCGTGCTGGGTGTGCTCCCCTACGAGGACCCCGGGCTCCCCGAGGAGGACAGCGTCGCGCTCCCGGCCGCCGGCGAGCGGGCGGTTCGGGGCGCCGACGACGGTGTGCCCGAGGCGCAGGCGGTCACCGTCGCCGTCCCGCGTCTCCCACGGATCTCGAATTTCACCGACTTCGGGCCGCTGGCCCGCGAGCCCGGCGTCCGGGTCGCCTTTGTGCCCCTGCATGACGGGCTCGACACGGCCGACGCGGTCGTCGTTCCGGGGACGAAACACACGGTCGCGGACCTGCGTGCGCTCCGGGATGCCGGGCTAGCAGCGCGGGTCCGGGCACTCGACGGGCCGGTAGTGGGGCTCTGTGGCGGCTACCAGTTGCTCGGCGAACGGGTCGTCGACGCGGGCGTCGAGGCCGGCGACGACGCGGCCGTCGAGGGGCTCGGGCTCCTGCCCGTCGAGACCCGCTTCGAGGCCGACAAGCAGGTCCGGCGGGTCACCCGCGACCTGCAGCCGGTGGCACCGCTCGCGGCGGCCACAGGCGAGCTGTCGGGGTACGAGATCCACCTGGGTCGGACCGAACTGACCGGCGAGGCGGCCCGACCGTTCGACGGGGAGGGGGCGGCAACCGACCGCGTGTTGGGCACCTACATGCACGACCTCTTCGCCAACAGGGTCGCCCGAGAGGGGTTTCTCGACCGCGTCTTCGCGGCCGCCGGCGTCGAGCGGCCGGCGGCCGAGACGAGCCCGGAGGGGGCCGGTGTCGCCACCCCACACGACCGCGCAGCACGGCTCGTCGGGGAACACGCCGACCTCGGTGCCCTCGCCATCGACGGCTCGCTGTCGGTGTGAGAGCCGGCGAGCCGCCTCAGAACCCCTCGAGAACCCGCTCGGCGAGGTCGGGGTCCTCGAGGTCGAGCGCGAGCAGGACCCGGTCGGCGAGGTCGCCGTAGGTCTCGGTGAGGGCGTCCGCGAGTTCGTCGGGGTGTGCCTCGACGGCAAAGGCGTCCATCATCTCGTCGGTGACCAGGCCGGCCATCTCCTGCCACTTGCCCTCCTTCGAGAGGTCGTGGAGTTCGCGGCCGGTGTCGACCCAGTCGTGGTGGGCCATGACGTCCTTGTAGGTCGGGGTGGAGGCGTAGAAGGCCACCTGCTGGCGGACCTCCTGGCGCTGGCGCTCGCGCTCCGCCTCGTCGCGGCCGGTGACGACGAACGGGCTGGCGGAGACGGTGACCTCCTCCAGCGGCCGGCCGGCGTGGTCGGCCCCCTCCTGGAGGCGTGGCTGGACGACATCTCGGGTGTAGGAGGGCGTATTGAACGAGTGGAGTGCAATCCCGTCGCAGATCTCCCCGGCCATCCGGATGTTGTACTCGTTGACCGCGGCGATGTAGACCGGGATGTCGGGGTCGTCGATCGGGCCGGGGTTGAACGTGTCCGTCAGCAGTGAGAACTCGTAGAACTCCCCCTCGTAGTCGAGGCGCTCGCGGTTCTCCTCGAAGGCCTCCCAGATGTGTCGCAGCGACTCGACGACCTCCCGGAGGCGCGGGCCGGGTGACTCCCACTCGAAGTCGACGCTGAACCGGCGCTGGTTGTGCGCGCGCACCTGTGTTCCCAGCCCGAGGATGAATCGGCCGTCACTGTAGGCCTGCAGGTCCCAGGCCTGCTGTGCCAGGACCATCGGGCTCCGGGTGAATGCGGTGGCGATCCGGGTCCCAAAGCGGATATCCTCGGTCCGGTCCGCGACCACCGGCAGCGGCGCGAAGGAGTCGTGTTCGGTCTCGGGGTTCCAGAGGCAGTCAAAGCCCGCCTCGTCGGCCCGCTCGGCGGCCTCGCCGACACCCTTTGTCAGCCCGTTGATGCTGGCATCGACCTGTAAGTCAGCCATACCATCAGGCCACGAGGACCAGCATCAAAAAATCACGGGGCGGGGGGTCTTAGTCCGACTATGCCTCACACGCGACGGCTCCGGAGGGGAGGGGATGCCACGGCGACCGGAACCAACAGGTAGCCCCGGGGCGAGAACAGAGACGATGAGTCACACCGGACGTGACCGGTCGACAGCACCGCCAGGCCGGCCGACCACGGAGGACGTATGGATATCCTGCTGACCAACGACGACGGGGTCGACGCCCCCGGGGTCAGGGCGCTGGCGGACGCCCTCTCCGAACTCGGTGACGTGACGGTCGTCGCCCCGGCGCGCGACCAGAGCGCGGTCGGCCGCGGGCTCTCCTACGGCCGGATGGGGCCCGACCAGGGCAACGAGGGTGACATCGGCATCGACGAGGCCGACGAGGAGCCCTTTACCGTCACCATCCCCTACGAGAGACGCGACATCGGCTACGCGGTCCACGGAACCCCCTGTGACTGTGTGATCCTCGGGGCGCGGACCTTCGAGCCGGACGTGGTGGTCGCGGGCTGTAATCCGGGCGCAAACCTGGGGGTCCACGTCCTCCCGCGGTCGGGCACCGCGAGCGCAGCCGAGGAGGCAGCCTGTCTGGGCGTGCCCGGCGTCGCGGTCTCGATGGACGGGCTCGGCCACGACCGGTCGAGCCTCGGGGTCGGGGACTTCGAGCGCGCCTGCCGGGTGGGCCGTCGGGTCGTCGAGCGGGCCGTCGAGGGCGACGCCTTTGCCCACGCCGACTATCTGAACGTCAACGTCCCCGGGCCGGACGCGGCCGTCACCGGCGTGGCGGTGACCCGGGCAACCCCGGAGTACGACATGCACGCGGACCTGACCGACGGGGGGTTTCGGCTCCACAACCCGCTGTGGGCGGAGATGGCCGCCGGTGAGATCCCCGACGGCCGGGGGACCGACCGGCACGCGCTGCTGGAGGGACGGGTCAGTGTCTCGCCGCTGTCGTTGCGGTCCGCCGACGAGGCGGGGTTCGAGGAGTTGGAGCCGCTGTTCGACGCTGTCGCGGACTGAGCCGCCCACCACACCGGAGGGCGACGCCGACGCCACCCGCAGGGTCGCCGTGTGATACGAACGCGCCGGAGACCGGGCGACCGGCGGCGCCGTCCCTGGCCCGGCCGGTGCCGGACGCCCGGGCGAGGGTTTTTGTACGAACGGGTGGACAACTGTCGGCATGGTAGAGGCGTTGGCCGTCGCCAGCGGAAAGGGGGGGACGGGAAAGACAACCGCGACTCTCGGATTGGGGATGGCGCTCGCCGACGAGTACGACGTGACCGTCAT
>CAZQZE010000080.1:0-9543 GCA_964597715.1 uncultured Halobacteriales archaeon | reverse complement strand
CGGCGGTGCCGTAACCGGCGAACTGGCGCATCGTCTAGGTCCGGCCGCGGTACATCGTCGGGTACACCCCGCGGGTGTAGGGTGGTTCACCCGGGTAGCCAAGCTCCTCCTCGTAGTCGGTGTCCGCGGCGTCCTCCGGGGTGTAGAGCCGGTCGAGTTCGTGGTTCGAAACCGTCGCAAACCGGTCCTGTCGCTCGCCGTAGGCGTCGAGCACCGGGTCGAGCGTCTCCTCCTCCCACGCCTCCTTCGTGGAGCGGATCGCATCCAGGTCCTCCTCGTCGTACATGTGTCACCGTTTCGCACCCCGGGAATAAGAGTTTCGGGGGAGTCGCCCCGGCGGACGCGGCCGGCTGGCGTCTCAGCTGTTGTGTTGCTGGAGTCGCTCGGTCGTCTCGACCAGCGGGTGGTGGGCGTAGTCGACGGCGTCGATGTCGTCGATCGACTCGAGTTGCTCCTTCTCGGCGGTCTTGACCATCCCCAGGTCGACGGGCTCGTCGATGACGATCACGTAGGCGTCCATCTCCTCGATAGCCAGCCGGCCGGCGGCCTTCACGCGGTGGTGGCCGTCCGCGAGCAGGAGGTCGGTGCCGGTGTCGATGACCACGACCGGCTCCGCGAGCCCCCGCTCGAGTTCGTACCGGCGCCCCTCCAGTTCGTCGGCGTAGACCTTCCCCTGGGTCGGTGTGAGGTCGGCCAGCCGGACGTCCCGGCGCTCCTGGCGGGTCTCGATGTCGTGGATATTCTCCAGGGTCTCCCGGAGTTTCTCGACTTTGCCGGGGGTCGCGCGCTCGATCTGGCTGCGGATCACGTCGGCGTTCGAGATGATCCCGACGAGATTGCCCGCGTCGTCGACAACGGGGAGACGCTGGATGCCGGACCGGAGGATCACCCGGGCCGCGTCGTCGACCTCCATGTCCGGGTGGGCGACCAGGAGGTCGGTGGCCATCACCTGAAAGACGGGGACGTGCTCGGGTTCGAGCAGGAGGTCACGGGCGTTGACGAACCCCTCGACGTGGCGGCCGTCACAGACGGGGAACCCACTGTGTTCCTTGCTCTCGGCGATCCGGCGGGCGACGTCGGCCACCGTCGCGTCCGGGGAGACCGTCTCCACATCCCGTGTCATGTAGTCACCGACAGTCGGCGTTCCCTCGTCTGTCATCGTTCACCCCCAGGAGTGGCCGGGAAAAAAGTCCCCCGGCTCTGCACTCAGTCCCGGGCGTCGGACGCGGACTCGCCGTCGCCCGGCTCGTCACGGTCTGCGTCCACGGGTTCGTCGGTGTCCGCGCTCTCCTGCCCGCCGGCGCTCACACTCCCGCCGTCACCTTCCCACAGTAGATACCGGTCCACAAGGTCCGCTGCCGGGACGGTGTTCGGGGTCGGCGGGCCGGCGGCGGTCTCGACGGCGTCGAGAAAACGGCTGGTGACAAAGGTCTCGACGACCTCAGCCAGCGACTCCCGGTCCTCGGCGGCATCGAGGACGCCGAGCGTGACCTGGGCGCCTGCCATGTCGGCGTGGCCGCCGGCACTCCCGACACGACCAAAGGCCTCCCGCAGCGCCTCCCCGAGGTCGAACGCCGCGTCGCGGGACCGCGCCGAGATGTGTACGGTCCCGGCGATGACGCCGTAGACCACCGTCGTAGCGACCCCCTCCATGTCAATCAGGCGGTCGGCGGCCTGGGCCAGGGCGTCCCGGTCGGTCAGTTGCCCGACACAGCTGAGCAACACGTCCCCCTCCTCGCGGCGGTTACGGACCGCGGCCGCGATAACCGCGAAGGTCTCCGGGCCGATACTCGGTGACCCGACCCGCTCTAGTGTCCCCAGGTCGGCCTCGGGCAACAGCCACGCGGCGGCCTCGAAGTCCATTGCCGACACCCCCCGTCTGAACTCGCGGGTGTCGGTCCGGATCCCAAAGAGGAGGCCGGTCGCCAGGTCGGTCGCCGGGGTCATTCCAAAGTGGTCGAGATAGTCGACGAGCAGCGTGCTCGTGGCCCCGGCCTCGCTCCGGAGGTCGACGAACCGGCCCTCGACGGGGCCGCGCGGGGGGTGGTGGTCGATGACGATGTCGACGTCTGTGGTCTCCGGGAGCCCGTCGTTGACACCCGGCCGGGAGTGGTCGACGAGCGCGACCCCGTCGGCGTCGGGTTCGACGTCCGGTTCGAGACTCGTCAGGTCGAACCCGAGGAGATTCACCAGCGCGCGGTTCTCCTGGTGACTGATCGCGCCGTAGTAGTAGATATCCGCCTCGCAGCCGCTGGCGGCCGCGGTCCGCCGGAGTGCGACCGCGCTCGCGATGGCGTCCGGGTCGGGGTTGTCGTGGGTGACGACTGCCAGCCGGTCGACCCCGTGGAGGACCCGCCTGAGCCGGCGCTCTCGCATCCCCTGCTCGGTGACCCGTCCCAGCAGGGAGTCGACCGTGACCTCGGTCGGGTCGACCGCCCGGTCCGCGGCGTCGGCGACAGCCGCCCACCGGTCGTCGCCGCGCCCGTCGCTGTCGAGGTATGCGACCAGTACCGTGTCCGGGTAGACGGCCCGCGCCGCGCGCAGGTTCGCGAGGGCGTCGTCGGGCTCCGGCGTTGCGACTACCGCACCGCCAACGCGCTCGATCGCCGCGAGTGCGGCCCGGTCGTCGGGGGCTGCCACCGTTGCCGAGGCGCCGGCCTCGCGGACGGCGTCCGCGGTCCCCTCCTCCGGTGTGAGGACGTGGACTGTCCGCCCTCCGTCCCGGTCGGCCATTGCCCGCCCGAGTGAGCGGGCCGGCGCCCCGCTCCCCAGTACCACCCACGTATCCATATCTCCGGTGAGGCCCGCCGACGGTAAAAGGTCGCGTTCACTTCAGCCGTTCCTGCAGAAAGGACGGGTGGGAGGCCACGACACCCTCGATGCGGGTGACCTGCTCGTTGATAATCTCCCCGAGTTCGTCGCCGTCGCCCGCCCGTACCTCCGCCATGAGCATGTGGTCGCCGCTGGAGGTGTAGAGTGCCTCGACCGCGTCGAGTCCCCTGAGTGCGTTGGTCACCTCGACGTAACGTTCGCTCTCGACGTCGACCCCGACGATGGCGATAGACTGGCCCGACAGCTTCTTCGGGTCGATATCCGCGGAGTAACCCACGATTACCTCCTCCTCCTCCAGTTTCCGGATGTATTTCCTGACCGTCGGCTTGGAGACACCCGCCCGCTCGGCGATCTCGGCGTAGGACGCCTGGGCGTCGTCCTCCAGCACGGAGAGGATCTGTTTCTCCGTCGCTTCGGTGCTCATACACCGTTCTTTGCCGTCCGTGAAAAAATACCTTCCGAACCCGAAAGTCCGGGCCCGGTACGGTGTGCCAACGGGTCAACCGGGCCGGGGCAGCCTCGTGGGCAGGCGCGGTTCAGGTGTGGCGGTCGATGAGTGTGTCGGCTGCCCGCTCCCACTCCCCGTCCTCGAAGTACCGCTCGGCGACGGGTTCCTCGGGGACGTCACCCTGGGCCCGTTTCTCCTCGCCGTAGGAGGGGCGGTCGGGGTCGTGGTAGAACCGCCCGGTCAGCACCTCACCCTCGTAGAGCCGGGACTCCGCCTCGTACATCGCCTCGGCGGCCTCGCGGCGGTCACCGGTGTCGAGGTCGAAGTCGTCGCTGTCCTGGATGTCGGTGTACGGGACGTACTCCTTTGCGTCCTTGTTCCAGGTGGGACACTGGGTCAGGAAGTCGATGTGGGCAAAGCCGTCGTGCTGGATGGCCTCGACTATGACCTCCTGGGCCTGCCGGGGGTTGACTGCGGCTGTCCGGGCGACGTAGGAGGCCCCCGACGCCAGCGACAGCGACATGGGCCGGACGGGGTCCTTTGCGGAGCCGTGGGGCTGGGTTTTCGACTTGTGGCCTTTCGGGCTCGTAGGGGAGGTCTGGCCCTTCGTCAGCCCGAAGATCTCGTTGTTGAAGACGATGTAGGTCATGTCGTGGTTCTCGCGGGCGGTGTGCATGAAGTGGTTGCCGCCGATGCCGTAGCCGTCGCCGTCGCCCCCTGCCGCGATCACCTCCAGCCCGGGGTTGGCGAGCTTCGCGGCCCGCGCGACCGGGAGTGCCCGGCCGTGGATGCTGTGAAAGCCGTAACTCTCGAAGTAGGAGGAGAGCTTGCCCGAGCAACCGATGCCGGTCACGAGCAGCGTTTCGTCGGGGGTCCGGCCCACCTCGGGCATGGCGCCTTTCAGCGCCTTCAGCACGCCGAAGTCACCACACCCGGGACACCACGTCGCCTGTGGCTCCACCCCGGGTGTGAACTCCTCCTGGTCTATCTCGCGGTCCTCGCCGATCGCTGTGAATGTACTCATATCAGTCACCTGCCGCTGGGACAAACCGCATGTTGCCGGCGGCCGGCTGGCCGCCGTCGATGCTCGACTCGAAGCCCTCGACGACCTCGCCGGGCTCGAACGCTTCCCCGTCGTATTTCAACAGGCTGGCCAGCTTCTCGCCGTACTGGCCGAGCTCCTTCTGGGTCAGCCCGCGGAACTGCCCCGTGGCGTTCATCTCGACGACGACACACTCCCGGACGCTCTCCAGGAACGCCCGAACCTCCGTCTCGGGGTAGGGCAGCATGTCACTGACCCCGAGTGCCTTTACCTCGTGACCGGCCGCGTTCAGCCGGTCGACAGCCTCGAAGACGGTGTCCTGTTGGCTCCCCCAGACGAGCATGCCGTACTCCGCGTCCGCCGGGCCGTGGTGGGTCTGGTGGCTGTGCTCGCTGTCGTCGAGTTCCGCGCGGACCCGCTCGAGTTTCCGCACCCGTCGGTCCATCTGTGCCGCCCGGTTGTCGGGGTCCTCGCTGATGTGGCCAACGGCGTTGTGCTCGTTGCCCGACGCCAGAAACCGGCCGCCGGTCTGACCGGGGACCGAGCGCGGGCTGACGCCGTCGTCGGGGTCGTGGCGGTACCGTTCGAACTTGCCGGACTCGTGGTGGGCGGCCTCGCTGATCTCCGACTCCGTCAGGGTCGCGCCCAGCGACGGGTCGGGCTCGCGGTCGAAGAAGTCGACGTCGACGTTGCGCATCTCGCCGCCGAGCTTCTGGTCGTACAGGAGTATCGCCGGGACCTGGTAGTCGTAGGCGACCTGGAAGGCCGTGCGGGTCTGCTCGTAGGCCTCCTCCAGGTTGCCCGGTGCGAAGACCACGCGGTTTGAGTCGCCCTGGCTGGTGTAGAGGACGTGTTCCAGGTCCGCCTGCTCGGTCTTTGTGGGCATCCCCGTCGACGGGCCGGCCCGCATCGCCTCCACCAGGACCAGCGGCGTCTCGGTCATCTCCGCCAGCCCCAGTGGCTCGCTCATCAGCGCGAATCCGCCGCCTGAGGAGCCCGACATCGCCTTCACCCCGGCGTAGGAGGCGCCGATGGCCAGCGAGGCGGCGGCGATCTCGTCTTCGACCTGCTCGGCGACGCCGCCGAACTCAGAGAGATTCTGAGACATGATCGTGAACACGTCCGTCCAGGGGGTCATCGGATAGCCGGCGATGAACCGACAGCCCGAGTCCAGGGCGGCGTAGGCGATGGCGTTGCTGCCGCTCATCAGCGCCTGGTCGGCCTCGTGACTCCCCGCCGGGACACGCAGGTCGTGGCTGAACTCGAAGTCACTGGCCTGTTCGTAGGCCTCGTCGAGGATGGTGAGGTTTGCCTCCATCACCTCGCCGGACATCGCCTCCCGGACGAGTTCCTCGAAGTAGCTGGCGTCCTGCTCGAGCAGCGCGGCCGTTGCGCCGACGCCCGCCGTGTTCCGCATGACCTCGCGGCCGTGTTCGCGGGCGAGGTCCCGGAGGTCCATCGGGTAGACGTGCCAGCCGTTCTCCTCGGCGCGCTCCTCCAGGCGCATCTCCGCGATGTCCGCTTCCTCGAAGAAGCCGGTGTCGTAGAGGACGACCCCGCCCTCGTTGAGGTCTGCGAGGCTCTCGGTCAGCGGCTTGACCTTCTCGTTGCCGTAGTAGGCGCCGTCCTGCTGGCTGCGGGCGAACGAATCGCCCAGTGCGAGCAGGAAGTTGAAGCCGTCGCCGCGCGAGCGGGCCGGCCCGTTCGAGGCCCGGACCTCCACGTAGGTGTGACCGCCTCTGATCCGCGACGGGTAGTGCCGGTGGGTGAAGACGTCGAGTCCCGACCGCATCAGCGCCTTGGCGAAGTTCTGGCTCGTCGAGTCGATCCCGTCGCCAGACCCGCCGGCGATCCGCCACATAAGTGTCTGGTCTGTCATATGTCGGTGTCGGCCCCGGTCGGGTGCCGTATGTGAGTGTCTGTCGCGGCGTAACTAAACTCTTGTCACCGAATAGATGAATAACGATCGTGATGGACCGCGCCCCTTCCGGAGGGCCGTGCCCCGGTAGCTACCAGTCGGCCTGGCCGTAGATCAGGTCGCGCTGGATGTTGTTCGCCCCCTCGTAGATGACGGGGACACGAACGTCCCGGTAGACCCGGGAGATCTTGTTCTCCTTGAGCACCGACCGGCCGCCGTGGAGTTGCATGGCACTCTCGGCGCAGTCGACGGCGGCTTCGGTCGCGGTGGTCTTTGCGAGTGCGGCCCAGTAGCCGGGGTTGGTGTCCTCCTCGACGTTCTCGGCGGCCCGCCAGGCCAGCGCCCGGGCGGACTCGAAGTCCATACACATCTCCGAGAGGTCGTGCTGGACGGCCTGGAACTCGCTGACCGACTGCCCCCACGCGTCCCGGTCGTGGACGAACGCGCTGGCCTCCTCGATTGCTGCTGCGGCCAGCCCGAGCCCGTGTCCGGCAACGCCGACCCGGCCGTGGTTGAAGAAGTCAGTCACCATAAAGAACCCCTCACCCTCGTCGCCGACCAGGTTCTCCGCGGGGATCCGGCAGTCGTCGAGCACGATGTGGCCCTGTTTGGAGGCCCGGAAGGACATCTTCTCGGGGATGTGCTCGGCGTTGTACCCCGGCGCGTCGGTCGGGACGATGAACATCGAGTAGTCCTCGTACCGGTTGTCGCCGCCGCCGGTCTTTGCGTACAGCGTCAGCCAGTCGGCCTCGACAGCGTTGCCGACCCAGTACTTCTCGCCGTTGAGGACCCACTCGTCACCGTCCTTCTCGGCGGCGGTGGTCATGCCTGCCAGGTCACTCCCGGTGTCCGGCTCGGAGACCGCGAGCCCGGTAATCTGCTCGTGGTCGGCGACGGGCCGGATATACTCGTCTTTCTGCTCTTCGGTGCCGTACTCGTAGATGACCTCGGCGCCGAAACTCGCCAGCTGGAGCGTGAGCGCGATCCCGGCGTCGGCCCGGTAGAGTTCCTCGGTCATCGCCAGCGTCTGGGCCAGGTCCAGCCCGCGGCCACCGTACTCCTCGGGGATGTCCTGTGCGACGAGATTTGCCTGCATCCCCGCCTCGAGCACCTCCCAGGGGTACTCCCCGGACTCGTACTGTTCCTCGGCGGCGGGTTCGATGACCTCCTCGGCAAACTCCCTGGCCTCCCGCTTGATCGGGAGCGCGCGTTCCGGCACGATGGACTCGTCTAAAATATCCATACGATCGAGTGGGGCTCGGCGAATAAAAGTACGCTGACTTCCCACGCCGCCGGCCCCCTGCGTTCACCCGCGCTTGACCGAGACGGCGACACCTTCCCCCAGCGGTAACAGCGCGGTGTCGAACCCGTCGGCGTCACGGACGTGCCCGAGATAGTCGGCAATCCCGCGGCTGGCCCCGCTGGCCTCGACGGACTCACCGCGGAGCAGGGCGAGTACGTCCGTCCGGTCTATCGGGCCGGCGGTGACGGCGTTGTCCGCGAGCACCAGCCCACCCTCGGGTATCTTCTTTCGGACCGCCTCGAACGCCTCCACGTACCGCGATTTCTCGTTGTCGACGAGGGCGATGTCGAACGGCCCCTCGTACCCGGCGACGGTCTCGACCGCGTCGCCGTGTTCGAAGTGAGCCCGGTCGGCGAGGCCGGCGCGCTCGAAGTACGTCCGGGCATCCTCGAGTTCATCGCGGTCCACCTCGGTCAGGACGACCGCGCCGTCGGCGGGCAGTTCCCGCGCGAACCAGTACGCCGAGTAGCCAAACCCGGAGCCGAACTCGAAGACCCGGCGGGCACCCACGACCCGTGCCAGGAGTGCGAGCCAACCGCCCACGGCCGGGCCGACCGTCGGGAACCCCTCCCGGTCGGCGCGGGTGTCCATCTCCTCGACCAGCGCGTCCGGCTCTGGACCCACCACCTCGGCCAGGGCTGTGACCTCCTCGGGGAGTACCTGTGACATACCCGGCGTGGCGGGCCCCGGCGGCTTACCGGTTGCGCCCGAGCGCCCCGAGCAGCGCCCGAACCCGCTCGCGCTCGACGGGCGCGGCGGTCTCGCCGTCGCGCTTTAGCGCCGTCCCGACGATGAGACCGTCGGCGACCCCGAGGAGTGCACCGGCGTTCCCGGGCGTGACCCCGCTGCCCACGAGGACGGGCACCGTGCGAGTGGCGTCGTCCCGGCCGTCGAGGACCGCGCGAAGCCGGTCGTCGTCTGCCGGCTCACCGGTC
The DNA here is from genome assembly GCA_964597715.1 of uncultured Halobacteriales archaeon. GTDB lineage: Archaea > Halobacteriota > Halobacteria > Halobacteriales > Haloarculaceae > Salinirussus. The sequence goes on along the minus strand of CAZQZE010000080.1, from coordinate 1,065 downwards.
GCCGGGCCCGAGACGACGAGCCCGTCGGCCACCCCCCGGTCGACCGTTTCCCGGGCCAGCCGCGCGAGGGCACGGTCGGCGACTGCCCCGGAGTGTTTGACCGCCACGTCGGCAAGGACGGCCACGTCTGTCTCGAGTCGGTCGCGGAGCCGGAGGGTCTCGTGTGCGCTGCCCTCGAGCAGCCCCTGGTCGGTCGCGCGGGTCCCGGTGTGGACGTTCACACGGACGAACGCGCCGCCGGTGGCCGCCGACACCGAGAGGGCGGCCTCGGCGTCGTTTCTGAGGACGTTCACGCCGTGTGGGCGGTCGACCTCGGCTGTGACAGCTGTGACAGCCGCCGCGAGTTCCGCGACGGTGTGTGCCGGGACCGACTCCGGGTGGTAGGGCGTGTCGCCGTAGTTCTCGAACAGGAGGCTGTCACAGCCGCCGTCTACGAGGGCGGCTGCGTCGGCGCGCGCCCGCTCCCGAACGGTCTTCCTGCCACCCTCGTAGCCTGGGGCGCCGGGCAGGGCCGGCAGGTGGACCATCCCCACCACCGGCTCCTCGCGTCCGAACACCGTCTCAGGGTCCATACTCGGTGTTGGACGCCCCCGAACTAAATCCTGGCCCAGTGTGGAACGCGGCCCTCACGTGGTTGGTAATGACACGCAAATTTCAACAAGAATTAATACCCACCGGTCACAACGTCAACTTGCGTGGGAAGCCATCCGGGCCAACTGGACGGTCGGCCGATGACCGAGAGGGAAGCGGCGGGCTGGGAACGGCCCCCGAACTCATAAGGGGGACGGTCCGAAGGAGAACCGCACCACACCGACGCCGTCCCTTCCGGAGGGGGCGGGCGAAGGCCAACTACCGCTGGTCGGGAAACCGGCCGGCGGGAACCCGGCTGACGCCGGAAGGGCCGTAACGGACGTGGGGAAAACGTCTCCAGTCCAGGTCCGGGCGGTTACCGCGCGACCACTCATTCCGTCATCCAACCGCGAGGAGCACCGCAGCCAATCACGACACGTATCCTAACCGCTACAAGAACTACCGGTCCTCGGGTCAACCGCACACGTGGCGGAC
>CAZQZE010000079.1:9312-9632 GCA_964597715.1 uncultured Halobacteriales archaeon | reverse complement strand
GGTAGGTGAGATAGCCCGCGGTGTAGAGTTCCTCGGCGACCGACATCGCGCGCTGGGCGGAGTAGCCCAGCGACCCGGCCGCGGAGATGTAGGCGGTGGTGTTCAGCGGCGCGGGAGGCTCGTCGGTCCGGGTGCGCCGGCGGACACTCGTCACCTCGGCGGCCTCGGCGGCCTGCAGGCGCTCGTGTGCCGTCTCGGCCGCCGACTCCTCCCAGACCCGCTCGGCCTCGGTCCCGTCGTCGTCGTAGAAGTACTGCGCCTCGAAGCGTTCGTCCCCCGCGGCCAACCCGGCGAACAGCTCCCAGTAGTCCTCGGGGTCG
>CAZQZE010000079.1:0-9302 GCA_964597715.1 uncultured Halobacteriales archaeon | reverse complement strand
CCCACCGAGATAAAGTCATCACCCAGCTGGCGGGCTGACAGCGAGAGAAACCGCGTGAGGGCTGCCCCCCATACGAGGTCGATCGTCTGGCGGGCCTCGCCGGCCGCCGCCAGGTCGAAGTCGATCTCGTCGGGCTCGGCGAAGGCCTCCCTGACCTCCCGGTCGGTGATCGAGGAGAACCGGACCCGGTCGACGGGCGCGTCGGTCTCCTCGCGGACGAGCTCGTAGGCCTCCTTCCCGATGAGTTCGCCCTCGCGGTCGTAGTCGGTCGCAATGTGTACCCGGTCGGCCTCGTCGGCGAGTTCGCGCAGCGTCCGGACGATGTTCTCCTGTGTCGGCTCGGTCACAACCGTAGCGTCGACCAACTCGACGGGCTCGACGTCCCGCCAGTTCTCGTACTCCGGGGGAAAGTCGATGCCGACGACGTGCCCCGAGAGCCCGACCACCCGGGTATCCCCCCAGCGGTAGACGCTCACGCCGTTTCGCCGCTCGGTCTCGGCGCCGCCCTCGCTGAGGATCGCCGCGATCCGCCGGGCGGCGTTTTCCTTCTCCGTGACGATCAACTCCACCGCCGCTCACCTCCTGTCATCTACCTGTCCCTACCCCCTGCCCGACTAAAACGTTTCGGGAACCGCAGGACAGCGCGGGTATGCGCGGAGCGCGGCCGCATGCGCGAGCAAGCCCGGGCGGTCACGACCGCAAGCGGGGACGGATACACAGCCCCGCTCCGCGGACGCCGAACGACACACGCCCCTGTCCGGTACCGCGGCCCGCTCAGTCGGCCGCCGTGGCGTCGACCCCGGTGTCGGCACCGGGAAGCCGACAGGCGTCGGCGGCACTGCGTATCGCGCTCCCGGTCAGGAGCATCACGCTCGCGGACAGAAAGAGGCCGCCGACGGGGGAGGTGGGGTCGAGAAAGGCCCAGTAAACCGGGCTGGCGGCGGTCCCGAAGGCCGCACCGACGACGCCGTACACCGCCGGGGCACAGCAACAGCAGGCGGTCGCGCCGGAGGAGGCCAGCGCGCCGGCCATCGCCCGCGGCGACCCGTCCTCCCCCTGTGACCACTGGCGGACGACCAGCCCGGCGTTCAGCGCCACCAGCCCGCCAAGCACCGCGAGCAGGACCAGTGACCCGACGGAGACGTAACCCGCCGCCGGCACCGAGGGGGCGTAGAACTCGACGGCCGGCCAGTAGACCAGCGGCGAGGCCACCCCCTGAACGGTCACGAAGGCGTGGTCCGGCAGGCCCACACCGGTGTCGGGGTTGAGCGTCAGCGTCCCCGAGGAGACGGCAAAGAAGAGGGTGAACGCGAGGAAGGTCAGGGCGGCCCCGACCCGGGCCGCCCGGCCGGCGAGCGCCCGACGGAGCCGGCTGCCGGCGTCCCGGGCCAGGACGTACGTAACGACGACCGGGAGGCTGAGCACGACCAGGTAGCCAAGCGGGTGGGTCAGCCCGCCGTTTGGCATCACCGCGGGGTAGCCCGTCCACGCCGCGAGTAGCCCACCGAGGGCGACGTAGCGTGGCCGGTCGGGCCACCGCCAGCGCACGACCACCAGGCTCCCCAGCGCGAGCGCGACGGCGACACCGACGTTCAGGAGGGTGAACCACTCACTCCAGGCCGGGGCGACCTCCGGCGTGACCTGGATCTCCACGAGCCCGATCCCCCCGCCGACCAGCAGGAGCGTCCCGGCGCCGACACCGATGGCCCCGAGTCCGCGACCGCCGCCACGGACGGCCCGGACGCCAAGCCCCAGGCCGGCCAGCCCTCCGAGCACCAGCACGAGCAACACCCAGTGTGGCGTCCCGGCGTGTGTCGCCCCGGTGTGGGCCGCCGCCGGCCCGGCGAGACCTGCGGTGACCAGGGCGGTCAGCGCCGCGGCGAGGACGCGGCGAAGCGAGCGCATACAGGCAGTTACCCGAGCACGAAAAAGACGATTTCGATGGCAGCAGCCCGGCGCCGCCCGCTCAGACCACCCGGTTTTCCAGGTCCTCGCCGGCCGCGAGCCGGCGGACGTTCCCGGCGACGACCTCCGCCAGGCGCTCGTAGTAGTGTGGCGTGTGGCCGGCGTTGTGCGGGGTGACGAGGGCGTTCTCCAGGCCCCACAGCGGGTGGTCCGCCGGTAGCGGCTCGGGGTCCGTGACGTCGAGTGCTGCGCCGCCGACCCGGTCCTCCCGCAGCGCCCGGACGAGTGCCTCCGTCTCGACCACGGGGCCGCGGGCGACGTTGACCAGGACCGCGTCGTGGGGCAGGGTCTCGAGTTCGGCCCAGCCGACCAGCCCGCGGGTCGTCTCGGTCAGCGGGCAGGCCAACACGAGGTAGTCCGTCCGCGCGAGCGCCGCCTCGAACCCCGGCGTGTCGAACCCGACAACCTCGTCGGCCGGCCCGCCCTTTCCGGGCGTGTATCGCACGCCGACCGTGTCGACACCGAACCCGGTCAGGCGCGCGAGCACCGCCTCGCCGATAGCGCCGAGGCCGACCACCGTGACGGTGCTCCCCCGGAGTTCCCGCGTCCGGTAGTGACGCCACTCGTTGCGCTCCTGCCGGCGACGCCCCTCGAGAAGACCGGCCGCGAAGGTCAGTATCGCGCCCACCACGTGTTCGGCGACGTTCGGCCCGTGGACGCCGGCGGCGCTCGTGACTGCGACCCCCCGCTCCTCGAAGCGCTCGGTCGGGAGGTGGTCCGTGCCCGCCCACGCACAGGCGAACAGTTCCAGGTCCGCTGCGGCCGCGAGCACGTCGTCGTCGATGGTCCGGCCGGTCGCCACGGCGGTCTCGGCGGCCAACTCACGCTCCTCACCCGGTGTCCGGGCGTGGACCACCCGCCGGTCGGGGAGTCGCTCGCGCAGCTCCGCGGCGTAGTCGGCGACAGGCATCCCGTGGACCCCGGTCCGCAACACGAGCACGTCGGGTGTGTCGGTCATACCCCCGGATTTGCGGCCCGCCAGCAAGTAACCTCCCCTCGGCGAGTGGTGGCCAGGGTCGCTGACAGACTGTCGGCCGCGTCAGTCCTCGCCCGTGGCCCGGCGCTCGGCCGAGCGGCGGGCGACGGCCTGCCACCGGTGACTCCGGAACCGGATAGCGTTGACCGCGGCCCGGCTGTACATGTCGACGAGGATTGCGGCGAAGACGGCGACGACACCGAGCCCGAACCCCGGCGCGAACCGCAGGTCACCGATGGCCGCCAGTGTGAGCCCCGCCGGCACCGCGAGGGCGGCAACCACGAGCCGGAGGACAGTCCCCAGCGCCATCCCGTACAGCGGCCAGGTGGTGTCCCCGGCGCCGCGGAGCCCGCCCTCGAGTGTCTGGGCGACGCTGGTGCCGGCGATCCCGAGGACGAACACCCAGATGAACGCCGCGGTGAGGTCGACCGACGCCGTCCCGAACAGGCGGGCAATCGGGTACGCGAGCGCGGCAACGACCACGCCGATGAGTAGCTGGGTGACGAGCGCGACCGTCACGGTCTCCCAGCCGTAGGCGGTTGCCTCGCTCTCGGCGCCCTCACCCAGCCGCTGGCCGACGAGCGTGCTGGCGGAGGTCGCGTAACCCCACCCGGGGATCATCGCCAACTGGACGACCTGGCGGCCGATGGCAAAGGCGGCCACGACGGGTGTGCCGAGAATCCCGAGCAGGTAGAGAAAGGGAAACCGCCCCAGTGTGGCGACCAGCCGCCGGCCGGCAAGCGGCAGTCCAACCCGGAGGATCTCGCCTGCCATCCCGGTGTCGACCTGTGTCCCGCCGAGCCGAAAGCGAAGGGGGAACCGCCCCGAGAGGTAGATAGCAGTAAATACGGCCGCGCCAATGACGTTCGCGACCGCCGTCCCCAGGGCGGCGCCGGTGATCCCCAGCCGTGGGGCGGGGCCAAGCCCGAAGATCAACACGGCGTTGAGGAGGATGTTGACCGGAATGACGACGAGGTTGACGTACATCGGGGTCACCGTGTCACCACACCCCTGCAGGCCCCGCGAGCCGATCATGCTGAGAAACCGGAAGACCAGCGCGAGCATGACCACCTGGAGGTAGGCCGCGCCGAACTCGACGACGGCGGCGTCGGCGGTCAACAGCCCCATGAGCTCGTCGGCGAACACCCAGGAGACGGCCGTCAGCGGTACCGACAGCAACACCGCGAACCAGACCGACTGCTTCACCGCGAGGTCGGCGGCGCCGTCCTCGCCGGCGCCTTTGAACCGCGAGACCAGACTGATGGTCCCGCTGGAGACCGCGATAGCCAGGCTGAAGCCGACGAAGTAGAACTGAAAGGAGATCTCGAGGGCGGCAACCGCGGCGTCGGGCAGGGCGAGGCTCACCATGAAAAAGTCGGTGATCCGGAGGACTGTCCAGATCCCCGCCGAGACCATCGACGGGGCGGCGAGTTCGAAGGTCGTCCGGGCGCGCTCGCGGCTGACGAGCCCGACCCGCGCGAGCGCATCTGGAAAGCGAAACAGTAGCCGCCGGACACGCTCGCGGAGCATCGCCGGCGTCTACCGACCACCGGGGCATATAGATTCTGGTGGCCGGCCCGCAACCTGGGGCCGGCGGCAACCGCCGGTCAGCCGTCCTGGCCGTAGGCCTCCAGCCGGTCTGCGACACGGTCGAGTTCCGCCTCGGACAGCGGGTCGGCACCGCCGAGTGCCCGTGCCCGGCAGTCGAGTTGTGCGACGGCCTCGACGGCCTCGGCGGTCTCGACTGCCGCCGCGGCGTCCGGCCCGGTCGCCACGAGCCCGTGGTTGGCGAGCAGGCAAGCCCGGCTGTCGGCCGCGGCCATCGCGTCGACGGCGGTGGCCGCGAGCGTCTCCGTCCCGTAGGTGGCGTAGTCGGCGACCGGCACCTCACCGCCCGCGAGTGCGAGCATGTAGTGGACCGGTCGGACCGGCTCGCCGAGCACCGCGAGTGTCGTCGCCCAGGGGGAGTGGGTGTGCGCGACCGCGCCGACCCCGAGGCGGTCGTAGAGTGCACCGTGCAGCGGTGTCTCGCTCGAGGGGTCGAGCCCACCCGCAAGTCGCTCGCCCTCCACGCTCACGACCGGGATATCCGTGGCCCCGGTCCGGTGGTAGGGGACGCCGGAGGGTGTGACCGCAAACCGGTCGCCGCGACGGGCACTGAGGTTGCCGGTCCGGCCGGGTGTGAGCGCAGCCAGCCGGTCGAGTTCGTCCGCGACCGCACGCCGCTCTGCGTCGAGCATACCGGCGCTTGCAGCCGCCGGCACATAGGTGGCAGGCGCGCCGGGAGGCGCCACAGTTTATGTTCCGGCCGGCCGGTAACAGGGTATGGACGGCATTCGGCTCGGCGTCGATGTCGGCGGAACCTTCACCGACGTTGTCCTGCTCGCCGACGGGATGACGACGGCGAAGGTGCCGACGACGGCCGACCAGAGCGAGGGGGTGCTCGCGGGCGTCGAGGCGGCGTGTGAGGCAGCCGGGGTCGACCCCGCGGATATCGAGGTGTTCAGACACGGGACGACCGTCGCGACAAACGCTCTGCTGGAGGGCAACGGCGCGACGACGGCGCTGGTGACCACCGAGGGGTTCCGGGACGTGCTCGCCATCGGCCGCCAGGACCGGCCGGCGCTGTACGACATCGACGCCGAACAGCCGGCCCCGCTGGTGCCCCGCGAGCGCCGGTACGAGGTCGACGAGCGGGCGACTGTCGACGGGGTCGAACGGCCGGTCGACGAGGAGGCGGTCCGCAGCCTCGCGGCGGAGGTCGAGGCCGACAGCGTGGCGGTATCGCTGCTACACGCCTACGCCCACCCCGGCAACGAGCGCCGGGTCGCCGACGTCCTGGCGGCGGAACTGGACGCGACGGTCGTCGCCTCCCACGAGACCCTCGCCGCCTTCCGGGAGTACGAGCGGACGGCGACGACGGTCGCTGACGCCTACGTCACACCCGTAATTGCCGACTACCTCGGGCGGCTCGGGGAGCGGGTCAACGGGCGGGGGCTGTCGGCCCCGCGGGTGATGCAGTCAAACGGCGGTATCGCCGAGGCGGAGACGGTCCGTGCCAACGGCGTCCAGACGGCGCTGTCCGGCCCTGCCGCCGGCGTCGTCGGCGCGGCGCTGTTCGAGCCCGAGAGCCGGGACGGGGCTGTGACCTTCGACATGGGCGGCACCTCCAGTGACGTGGGGCTGGTCCGGGACGGCGATGTCGAGCGAACGACCGAAGGGGCGGTCGGCGGCCACCCGGTTCGGGTCCCGATGGTCGACATCGAGACCGTCGGGGCCGGCGGCGGCTCGGTCGCGTGGGTCGACGAGGGCGGGGCGCTCCGTGTGGGGCCACAGTCGGCCGGTGCGGACCCGGGTCCCGCCTGCTACGGCCGCGGGGGCGCGGAGCCGACCGTGACCGACGCGGCGCTGGTGCTCGGCTACCTGGGGCCGGACACGGAACTCGGTGACGGGCTCACACTCGACGCCGATGCCGCCGAGGATGCCATGGCGGGCCTCGCGGAGACAGCCGGCCTCGGCGGCCCGGTCGGGGCCGCCGAGGGGGTCTACCGGGTGGCGAACGCGACGATGGCCCGCACCATCCGTGAGGTGACCGTCGAGCGGGGCCACGACCCCCGGCGGCTCGCGATGGTCGCCTTCGGCGGCGCCGGGCCGATGCACGCGGCCGCGCTGGCCGACCGCCTGGAGGTTGGGACCGTCCTCGTCCCGCGTGCCAACGGCGTGCTCTCGGCGCTGGGGCTGCTTGCGGCCGACGAGCGACACGACGCTGTCAGGACCGTCGGCGGGCGACTCGATGAGGTCGACCCGGGGACTGTCGAGTCCCGGTACGACGGCCTCTGCGAGCGGGTCCTGGCCGACACCAGTGCCCCCGAGGCCGCCGTCCTCGCCCGCGGCGCCGACCTCCGGTACGTCGGTCAGAGCCACGAGCTCACCGTCGACCTCGAGACCTTCGACCCGCCGGCGGTTCGGGAGGCCTTCCACACCGCCCACGAGCGGGCGCGGGGCTACCGGCTCGACGAACCGGTCGAGGTGGTCACCCTCCGCGTCACGGCGACGGTTCCGGGGGATAGGCCAACGGTCTCCCACCAGGGGCGGAGTTCGGACCCGGTGACACACCGGCCGGTCCGTGCCGGCGAGGGGTGGCACGAGACACCGGTCTACGACCGGGACCGGGCGACGGTCGGCCTGGCTGTCGAGGGGCCGGCGGTTTTCGAGGGGGCGGAGAGCACCGTCGTCGTCCCGCCGGGGTGGGGGGGAACCGTCGACGACCGCGGCACGCTCCGGCTGGAGCGTAGGGAGGGACAGCGATGAATCCGGTCGAACTCGAGGTGCTCCGGAACCAACTCGAGAGTGTCGCCGAGGAGATGGGCCGGGTGCTCGTCCACGGCGCCTACTCGCCGAACATCACCGAGCGCCGGGACTGTTCGACGGCGCTGTTCGACGCCGACGGGCGGCTGGTCGCCCAGGCAGAGCACATCCCGGTCCACCTCGGCGCGATGCCCGCGGCCGTCGGGGCCGTCCTCGACCGTGACCCGGAGCCCGGCGACCTGTTCGCGCTCAACGACCCCTTCGAGGGCGGCACCCATCTCCCGGATGTGACGCTCGTCTCGCCGGTCGTCCGCGAGGAACGGGTCGTCGCGTACGCGGCTTCCCGGGCCCACCACGCCGACGTGGGCGGGATGACACCGGGGAGTATGCCGGCCGGGTCGCGGGACATCCAGCAGGAGGGGGTGCGACTCCCCCCGGTCCGGCTGGTAGCCGGCGGCGAGCCACGCGATGACGTGGTGTCGCTGGTGCTGGCGAACGTCCGTAACCCCCGTGAGCGGCGCGCGGACCTGCGCGCCCAGCGGGCCGCTCACGACCGTGGGGCCGAGCGCGTCCGCGAGCTGTTCGACGAACACGGTGACCGTCTGCTCGCGGCCTTCGAGGCTGTCCGAGACTACTCCCGCAAGCGCGTCGAGGCGGAACTGGCCGGGGTGCCCGACGGCGAGTACACCGCCAGCGACGCCATGGAGGGTGACGGCGTGACCGACGACGAAATCCCCGTCGAGGTGACGGTAACTGTCGACGGGAGCACACTGACCGTCGACTTTGCCGGGACCGCGGCCCAGGTGGCGGGCAACGTAAACGCGCCGCTTGCGGTCACGAGGAGCGCGGTCTACTACGTCCTCCGGTGTGTCACCGACCCCGACATCCCACCCAACGGCGGCTGTTACGACCCGGTGACCGTTCGCGCGCCCACGGGGTCGCTGTTGAACCCCGAGCCGCCGGCGGCTGTGGTCGGCGGCAACGTCGAGACCAGCCAGCGGGTGACTGACGTCGTCTTCGCCGCGCTCGCCGAGGCGGCACCCGAGCGCGTGCCGGCGGGCGGCCAGGGGACGATGAACAACCTCACCGTCGGCTCCGGTGACTTCGCCTACTACGAGACTGTCGGCGGCGGCGCGGGTGCGACCGACCGTACCGACGGACTCTCGGGCGTTCAGGTCGGGATGACGAACACGCTCAATACGCCTGTCGAGGCGCTCGAACGCGCGTACCCCCTCCGCGTCGACGAGTACGCACTCCGGACGAACAGTGGGGGTGCAGGCCGACACCGCGGGGGTGACGGGCTCGTCCGGCAACTGACCGTCGAGGCCGACGCGACCGTCTCGCTGCTGACCGAGCGGCGCCGGCACCCGCCCCGGGGACTCGACGGCGGCGCGGACGGGACGCCAGGGCGCAATCGTATCGACGGCGAGGCGGTCCCGGCAAAGGTCACGACCGAGGTGTCTCCGGGTACGACGGTCAGGGTCGAGACACCCGGTGGTGGCGGATACGGGAGCGCGGACGACGACGGGTGATCAGAGGTCCCGGGAGTTGTCCAGACAGCGCAGCGTCCCCTCACAGCCCTCGCAGTAGCGGCTCTCGGGCTCGTCGTACCGTGTCCCGCACCGTGGACACTCGTACAGCTCGCACGCTTTGACGTCGATTGAGGGTCTCATTACCGCTCTTTTACGACCGAGGAGCAAATAATTGTTTCGCGCGCCGCGAGAAAATAGACCAAACGTCGTGTTAACGACGGTCACGTTGCCGGTGTGAGACGACACGGCGACCGGGGACTATCGTGTTAGAGGCGCCGTGGCCGCCGTGTCCGACACCGAAACCGATAAACGCGTTTCAGTGGTACACCCAGTCGAGCCGAGGTAGCCTAGCCCGGCCAAGGCGCCTGCTTCGAGAGCAGGTCTCCGAGAGGACTCGAGAGTTCAAATCTCTCCCTCGGCGCTCTCCGCGAGCACCCCGCGAGCGGGAGCGCTGTCGTGAGTTTGACTCAGAGAGTGGAGCGGAGCGAAACGACCGTGGTTCAAATCTCTCCCTCGGCGCT
>CAZQZE010000078.1:0-9890 GCA_964597715.1 uncultured Halobacteriales archaeon | reverse complement strand
CCCGGCGTCCCGGCAGGCCCGACTAAATACGTTTATTCCTCCGGAGCTACAGGCGGTGATATGAGCCGACTTCGTGCAGTCACCGGGCGTCTCGCGGCCGTACTTGCGGCTCTCTGCGGTGTGACGGGCGTTGCCAGTGCCCACGTCGATTACGTCGTCAACGCCGACGGACCGGGGTCGGCGGCCGCCCTGTTCCGGGCGGTATTTACCTCCCCGGTCGACCTCGCAGTGCTCGGTGTCGGCGGGGTAGGCGTCCTCGGGGTTGTGGCGGGGTACCTTCGGTTTGGCTCGCTGAAGGACGTCACGGTTGCCCGCCGGACCCTGCGGTCCTACCGCCCGTATCTCCCCTGGATGCTCCGGCTCTCGGTCGGGCTGCCGCTCGTGGGGGCCGGCTTCGCCGGCTACCTGTTCTCGCCGAGTGTCGCCGTCAGCGCCCGGCTGCTCCAGGTCGGGGTCGGCTTCCTGCTCCTGTTCGGGCTGGCGACCCGGGCGGTCGCCGCCGTTGGACTCGTGGCGTACCTCTGGGGGCTTGGCACCCACCTCCCGGAGATGCTGCTGGCCGTCGAGTATATTGCCGGCTTCCTGGCTATCGTTGTCGTTGGGCCCGGGCAGCCAAGCGCGGATATGATGCTCCGGCGGATGGTCGTTACCGACGGGACCGTCGCGAGCCGGTTTCGCGGGGTCACCACGCCCGGGAAACTGCTGACCCGCGCCGGGGTCGACGCCTCGTTCGCGCCGCTGGTGTTGCGGGTGTTTCTGGGCCTGAACTTTGTCTACCTCGGGGTCGTCCAGAAGTGGTTCCAGCCCGCCGAGGCCGCCGCCGTGGTCGCGAAGTACGACCTCACCGCGGTCGTGCCGGTCTCGCCGGAGTTGTGGGTCTTCGGCGCGGGGCTCGTCGAGGCTGCCGTCGGGCTGGCATTTCTCACCGGCACCTTCACCCGCGGGGCTGCCGTTGCCGGCTTTGTCGTCCTCACGACCACCCTCTTTGGCCTGCCCGACGACCCCGTGCTCGCCCACATCACCCTCTTTGGGCTCTCCTCGGCGCTGATGGTTACCGGGAGCGGGCGGTTCTCGCTGGACGAGTCGGTGATTCCGGTGCTCCGCCGCCGGTTCGACCCCGACCGTGGCGAGGGGGCGGCCGCCGACTGAACCCCCGACAGGGGGCCACAGAGCGGGACAGACGGCGGCCTCAGACCTGCCAAATTCTCCGCTTTCAGGCCCGCTATAGGGCGAATCTCTACGCACACCCCCGACGGGGTTAAGAGTGTGCGGACCCATGAATAATTATGATGATTCCTTCGCGGGAAGCAGACATCGAGTCGGACGCGGTCGAAGCCAGCGACTACGAGACAGTCGAACTCGGCACGCTTGTGGTCGGCGCAGGTGCCGCGGGGGCACGCACCGCAATCGAACTCGTCGAACAGGGGGTTGACCCCGAGGAGGTGCTAGTTATCGGGAAACGGAGTCACGGCGACGCCCACACCACCTGGGCCCGGGGCGGGATCAACGGCGCGCTCGGCACTCACGACCCCGAGGACGACTGGACGGTCCACGCCGCCGACACCCTCAACGAGGGACACTTCCTCAACGACCCCGGGAAGGTCGAGACCGTCACCAAGCAGATGCCGGGGCTCCTGCGGGAACTCGACGACTGGGGGATGGACTACAGCCGGACCGAGGACGGCGAGCCCGACCAGCGGTTCTTCGGCGCACAGTCGTTCCGCCGGACGGCCTTTGCCGGCGACCACACCGGGGAGTCGCTGCTGAACACGCTCGTCGAGCGGGCACAGGACCTGTCGATCCCCTACCAGGAGAACGTCTTCATCTCCCGGCTGTTGACCGAGGACGGGCAGGCGCTCGGCGCGGCGGGCTACGACATGGACACCGGGGAGTACGTTGTCTTCGACGCCGACACGGTCGTGCTCGCGGCCGGCGGCTACACCAGCCTCTACCAGCGACACTCCTCGCGGGACGACGAGAACACCGGTGACGGCCCCGCGCTGGCGTACCTCGCAGGGGCCGAGCTGATGGATATCGAGTTCGTCCAGTTCCACCCGACAGGGATGGCCGGCGACCGGTACGGCGAGGACTGGGACGGCCGTCTGGTCACCGAGGCCGTCCGCGGCGAGGGCGGCCGGCTGTTCAACGCCGACGGCGAACGGTTCATGGAGCGGTACTCCCCGGACCAGATGGAACTCGACGCCCGCGACGTTGTCGCCCGGGCCATCGCACAGGAGGTCAGGGAGGGCCGCGGCACCGAGAACGGCGGCGTCTACCTCGACATCTCACACCGCGAGCAGGAGTTCATCCAGGAGCGACTCCCGCGGATGTACGAGCGGTTCGCGGACCTGGGTGTCGACATGTCCGAGGGCCCCGTCGAGGTCGCACCCACCTCTCACTACGGGATGGGCGGCGTCCGGGTCGACGACGAGGGCGAGACACGGGTCGACGGCCTGTACGCCATCGGCGAGACCATGGCCGGCGTCCACGGGGCCAACAGGCTCGGCGGGAACTCCCTGGCCGAGACCATCGCCTACGGGAAGGTGACCGGGGAGGCCGTCGCCGAGCGGCTGACCGACGGCGGTCAGCCCGGCTCGGGTCGGCTCCACGACCGCGCACAGCACCACTTTGCCGACCTGACGCGGCTCGCCAACAACGACGGGAGTCACGACCCCGAGGCGCTGCTCGACGAGCTCCGGGAGTTGCTCTGGGAACACGCCGGCCTGCTCCGCACCGAGGAGGGGCTGGCGGCCGGCACGACCGAGCTACAGGAGCTTCGCCGCAAGGCTGATGACCTCGCGGTCGGCGGCCCCACCAGCCGGTCGTTCGAGTACGCGATGGACCTCGGCTTCGGGCTCGTCGTCGCCGAGACAATCCTCCGGGGCGCACAAAAGCGGACCGAGTCCCGCGGGGCACACGCCCGGACAGATTACCCCGAGGTCGACCCCGAGTTGAAGCGGAACATCGTCGCCGAGCGCGACAGTGTCGGCGGCATGCAGCTCACCACCAAGCCGGTCGGGACGCCGAGCGAGGCGGTCCAGGAGGCACTCGACGCCGGCCACGAGTTGGACTACCACCAGCTCGAGTAACTCCGGCACACAGGTTCGAGGCCCGACGACGGCGCACAAAATCCGGACGGCCGTGTTACTCAGTCGAGCGGAGTGACGGGCAATCGCCCGCGAACAGGCCGGAGGGAAACAGAGCCGACGACTCCTGTCACGCGGTGCTGTGGTAGGACTGTTTTTTCACGATTTCGGTGGCGTGACAGCGCGGACAGGCGTACTCCGTCAGCTTCGTCGTCTCGTCGTTGTAGTTCATCCGCGTGCCACACTGGGGACATCGTGTCATACAGTTTTCTTGATCGGGGACATTATTAATCATTATGATTTTGGGGGAGACACGCCGTCGGGGTCGGAGCGCCCTGCGCTCTCAGCTGTCGGGCGTGAAGCGCGCTCGCCGTGTCGCGGCTGGCGGCGTCGCCCCGTCGTCAGTGGTCCTGGACGTAGGCCATCGCCCGGTCGACGGCCCCCAGACTCCCGAGATAGCCCGCGGCCACGGTCGTCTTCGCCGTCTTCGCCGCCTCGCCGCGCAGCACCGTCGGGCCGACCTGTGCGACCGCGCCGTCGCCGACACTGACGAGCCAGCCAAGCGACGTGTAGCCGTAGCGTGCCAGCCGTGGCTCGAAGCCGTCGCCGTCCCGCCGGTGGGCGACCAGCCGCTCGATGTTGGTGGCGGCGACGTCGGCCTCCCGGACGGCGGTCTGTGCGCTGGCCGGCACCGCTTCGCCGTCCTCGTCGACGACACGGGCGGCGTCCCCGACGGCAAAGGTACTGTCGCCCAGCCGGAGCGTCTCACGGACGACCGGCCGTTCCGCCAGCGGCTCGCCGCCGGTGATCCCCCCGGTCCAGACCAGTTGGTCGAAGGCCACCCGGTCGCCGCGCCCGAGGGCAACAGCGTCGTCGGCGACACCCGTCACGGTCCGGCCGGTCCGGACATCGACACCCGTGTCGTCGAGTTCCTCGCGGACGGCCCGCCGGAACCGGTCGGGGAAGCTGGGTGCGACGGTTGGCTCCTGTTCGAGCAGTGTAACAGTGGCGTCACTGCCGCGCTCCTCGGCGAGGGCGGCGAGTTCCCCCGCCACCTGGACGCCGGAGAGCCCGGCGCCGGCGACGACGGTCCGGCCGTCGTCCGCGCAGACGTCCAGAAATCGTTCGCGGATCCGCTCTGCGTGGTCGAGTCGCTTGAGGGGTGTCGAGTTGGCCTCGACACCGGGAATGTCGTAGAAGTTCGTCTCCGCGCCGAGCGCGACCGCGCCGACGTCGAACTCGAGGCTGCCGTCGGAGAGCGTCGCGCGGCCTGCGTCGGGGTCGAGGTCGGTGACACGGGCCTGTCGGTGGGTTGCGCGGTCGAACAACTCGCCGAAGGGGACGGTGAGTTCGTCGGCGACCCCGGGGTAGCGGACCGCCCGGTGGACGAGGTGCTGGACGAGATGGGTGTCGCGCTCGTCGACGACGGTGAGTTCGGCGTCGGGAAGCCGGTCCTCGAGTTTCCGCGCGAGTGCAACGCCGGCGTAGCCGGCGCCCAGGACGGCAACGTGCATACGACCGCTGAGGGCTGGACGGACAAAGGGGCGCCGTCTCGTCGCGCCCGGCGCTCAGAACAGCGCCTCGCCCCCGTCGAGCACCTGCGCGGGCCCGCCGACCTCCCAGACGTGGGTGTCGACACCGCAGTCGGCGACGGCGGCCTCGACACGCTCGACGTGGTCGGCGGTGGTGTTGACGTAGACACTCGCCCCGGTGTCGACCGAGAAGTAGACCGGGACCCCCGTCTCGCGGAGTTCCCGAACCGTGTTGAACACCGCGATGGTCCGGGGCTGCCAGTAGACCCACCCCGCGGGGCCGGTCATCGTCGCCGCCGCCAGTGACAGGGAGTCGTGTTCGGCGAGTTCGAAGACGCGGTCGAAGTCACCGTCCCGGAGCGCGTCACGCATGTCGGCAACCTGCTCGTGGATGTGTGCGAGCCGGGCCCGGAACATGTGACTCTGTGCGGCCTCGCGGTGGGCCTGCTCGGTCTCCTTGTAGGCCGGGACCGTCGCCGCAACGACACGAATGTCCTCGGCAAAGTCCGCCGGGACGTCGACCCGCTCGGCGCGACAGTCCGCGTCGTTGGCGCCCGCGTACAGGTGTGAGAAGGCGCCCGTCACCGCCCGTGCGGCCGAGGAGGAGCCCCGCCGGGCAACCGTCGAGACCTCCGGGCGGGTCATGTCGAGCCCGGCAGCCTCGACGAGGGACATCGCGGCCGCGGCAAAGCCCGAGGAGGAGGAGCCAAAGCCGATGTTGGTCCGGAAGGAGTTCTCCGACTCGAAGCGGACGCGGTGGTCGATTTCGGCGAGTTCGCGCACCCGGTCGACGACCGCCCGGATCCGCTCTGCCCCCCGACCGTCGACGGGGTCACCGTCGACGACGTAGCGGTCCGCCCCGCGGTCGGGCTCGAAGGCCGCCGTCGTGGTGGTGACGCTCGGGGCCGTACAGAGGCTGATCGAGTCGTGGTACGGAAACCGTAAGTCCTCGTCGCGCATCCCGTGGTACTTCACGAGGCCCTGGATCGGGTGGGCACTGGCGGTGGCTTTCGACATACCCGTAGGTCCCGGGGTGTCTACTTGGCAGTTGTGAAGCGGGCGGGGCTCAGACGATGGCCGAGGCGGCGGTGTTTGCCATCTCCGCGACCGGGCCAAAGGCCGGCAACAGGAGAACGGTCATCACCGCCGCGACCGCGATGGCGGCGTACAGCCCCGTCGGGTACCCCTCGATCTCCAGCGTCCCGTCCGGTTCCTCGAGCCACATCGCCCGGACGACCCGGCTGTAGTAGTACAGCGACAGCGCGCTGTTGACGACGAGCGCAACCGCGAGGATGGCCACGCCGCCGTTGACCGAGGCCATCAGGAGGTAGAACTTCGAGAGAAAGCCCCCGCCGAAAGGGAGCCCCGCGAGCGAGAACAGAAACACCGTCATTGCCGCGCAGGCAAAGGGCGCCTGTTTTGCGAGGCCGTTGAAGTCCTCGAAGGTGCGGCCGACGTTCCAGTGTTCTGTGAGCGCGACGAACAGGAACGCGCCGGTGTTCATGAAGCCGTAGACCAGCAGGTGAGCCATCCCGGAGCCGAGCACGAAGCTACGGTTTGCGTCGGTGGTCAGCGCCGCGACGGCGATGAGGACGTAACCGGCGTGTCCGACCGAGGAGTACGCCAGCATCCGTTTGACGGTTTCCTGGGTCGCGGCGGCGAAGTTGCCGACGGTCATCGTCACCACCGCGAGCACCTGGAAGGCGAGCACCCAGTCGATGGTGCCCGCGACCGCGGCCTGGGGAAACGCCTCAACGAACACCCGAAACAGGAGGACGAAGCCGGCGGCCTTCGAGGCCGAGGAGAGAAAGGCCGAAATCGGCGAGGGCGCACCCTCGTACGCCTCGGGCGCCCAGAAGTGAAACGGGACGCTGGCGGTCTTGTACGCGAAGCCACCGGCAACAAAGAGGATCCCCAGCCCGAGAACCCCGGGCAGAGGGGTGTCCGCCCCGGCCGCGGCAACGTCCGCAAAGCGAAGGCTCCCGCTGGCGGCAAAGACCAGCGAGATCCCGAAGGCGAAGACGGCGGAGGAGAGCGCGCCGATCAGGAAGTACTTCAGGCCGGCCTCGACGCTCCCGCGATTCTGTTTGAGGGAGGCGACCAGCGCAAACGAGGGCAGACTCGCGAGTTCGAGACTGACGAAGGCCGTCGCCAGCGAGTTGGCGGAGGCCATCAGCGACATACCCGTCGCCGCCAGCATGACCAGGCTGTAGTACTCGGCCTGGTAGGGGTGGTCGGCGAGGTAGTCGTAGCTGGCAAGCACGATCAGGACCACGACACTGCCCACAAGTGCCGTGAAGAACAGGCTCATCCCGTCGACCACGATGGCGTCCGCAAACAGCAGGACCGGGTCGGTCGGGGGCTGGCCGGTCCCCGCAAGCAGGTACCAGCCGGTCACGGCAATGGCGGTGAGCGTCCCGATGATAGCCATCACCGCGAGTACGCTGCCGTTGTCCTCGTCGGGGTTGATGCTGTCGACGACCAGGATGAACAGCACGGTCAGCGCCAGGATAACCGTCGGAGCAACGGCGGTCCAGACCGGGAGTTGGACCATCAGACACCCCCTCCCAGGAGCGGGTCAACGGCGTCCTGTATCATCGCGTAGAACAGGTCCGGCGCGACCCCGAGTGCGACCACCAACACGAGCAAAACGGCGAGTGGCGCGACGTCGTGGACGGGTGCGCGCCCGACCTCGTAGTCGGTCTCCAGGGAGTAGGAGCCAAACAGTGTGCGCTGCATCGCCCACAGCAGGTAGCCGGCGACGACGACGATGCCGAACATCGCGAGCGCCGTCAGCACCGTCGCAAAGGGGATCACAGTGGACTGGAAGGAGCCGATAAAGACCAGCACCTCCGCGGCAAAGCCGGACATCAGCGGCAGCCCCATGTAGCCAAAGGCCGCGGCCACGAAGATGCCGACCGTCCAGGGCATCCGGTCTGCCATCCCCGACATGTCCCCGACCATCCGGGTGTGAGAGGCGTTGTAGATGACGCCGACCGCCATGAACAGCAGCCCGGAGATGAGGCCGTGGGAGATCATCTGGAAGGTCGCCCCGCCCATGCCGTGGGGGGTGAAGGCCACGAGTCCGAGGATCACATAGCCCATCGAGGAGATCGAGGAGTAGGCGACAATGCGCTTGAGGTCCCGCTGTGCGAGTGCGAGCATGGCGCCGTAGATGACCGAGAGCACGCCAAGCGCGGCGATCGGGAGCGCGAGGGCACGCGCCACGTCCGCGAGCATCGTGAAGTTGAACCGTAGCAGGGCGTAGGTCCCCATCTTCAGCAGGACGCCGGCCAGCACGACCGACACCGGTGTGGGTGCCTCGACGTGGGCGTCGGGCAGCCAGGTGTGGAAGGGGACGACCGGCACCTTGACCGCAAAGCCGGCGAACATCGCGAGGAAGGCCCCGAGCTTCAGCGTCTCCGGCTGAACCCCCGCCAGCGCGCCGAGTTCACCCCCGCGCACGCCCTGGGCGATAGCGGGGATGTCGAGGCTGGTCAGCGAGTCACCCAGCCCGAAGACCAGCGCAAACAGGCCGATAAACATGACCAGGGAGGCGACGTTGGTGTAGACGAGGAACTTGATCGCGGCGTACTTTCGGCGCGGGCCGCCCCAGACCCCGATGAGGAAGTACATCGGGATGAGCACCCCCTCCCAGAAGACAAACCAGACAAAGAAGTCCAGTGCGGTGAACACGCCGATGAGCGCCACCTCCAACAGCAACATCAGCCCGTAGAACTGTGATTCCCGGTCGTCGATAGGTGTCCAGGAGGAGACCAGCGCAAGCGTCGTGAGCACCGTCGTCAACACCAGCAGCGGGAGGCTGATCCCGTCGACGCCGACGTGCCAGTTCAGCCCGTAGCCCCCGACCTCGAACCAGGTCACCGTGGTCTCGTAGGCCAGGTCACCGCCGAGCAGGGCGTTTCCGCTGCCGGCGAAGTTGGCGTACATAAACAGGCTGCCGGCCAGCGGGATGAGGCTCAGGCCCGTTGCCAGCTTGCCCGCATAGCGGTCGGGCGCGAACACGACGGCAAAGGCGCTCACGAGCGTGACCCCGATCAGCCCCTCGACCAGCACCATCAGAACCACCCCCCGGCGAGGGCAAAGACGAGCACAAGCAGCGTCAGCCCGAGCGTGAGGAGGGCGGCGTAGTTGGTCACAATCCCGGTCTGGATCTCCCGGAACCGGTCACCCGAGAGCAGGCTGACGCTGGAGACACCGTTGACGACGCCGTCGACGATACCCTGGTCGAACGTGTCCGCCACGCGGGCGACGGGGGCCGTCACACTCGTCGCGAGCCACACCTGGAACTCGTCGAGATAGTAGTTGTTCATGAGCGTCGTCCGGACGGAGCCGAGTTTCAGCATGTGCGGGTCGGGGTCCGCGCCGCCGTACAGCCGGTAGGCCAGCCCGACACCGAGAAGCGCGAGTCCGAGCGAGACCGCAGCCGGTGCGAGCGGGCCGCCCGGGAGTTCGGCGGCGGTGTACCCCGCAAAGTCGTGTAACAGTTCCTCGTAGTGTTCGCCGTTGAGCCCCTCCGCGCCGTGGAACAGCCACTCGTGGAGAAAGAGGTTGGACTCGCCGATGAGCCTCTTTATCGCGCCGAGGTTGATGACGCCGACGACAGTTGCGAGCACGCCAAGCACAGCCAGCGGCAGCTTCACGTTCCAGCGCACCGGCTCGGGGTCCTCGGCGGTGTCGGTCCGGGCGTCGCCGTGGAAGGTCAACAGGACCATCCGGAATGTGTAGAGGGCGGTAAAGACCACCGCGAGCAGCCCAAAGGCATAGCCCAGGAGCAACAGCGTCCCGCCGGTGCTCCCGAGCCCGTGGACCAGCGTCTCGAAGAGCACCTCGTCTTTCGACCAGAAGCCGGCGAAGGGAAAGACCCCGGCGAGCGCCAGTGAGCCCGCCAGGAAGGTGAGATACGTGACCGGCATCCGGTCTTTCAGGCCGCCCATATCCCACATGTTCTCGTTGTGGTGCATGGCGATGATCACCGACCCGGCACCCAGGAACAGCAGGGCCTTGAACGCGGCGTGGGTGGTCAGGTGAAAGACCGCCGCGACGTACCCGCCGCCGCCCAGCGCGAGCATCATATAGCCGTACTGGGAGATGGTGGAGTAGGCAAGCACCTGCTTGAGTTCCTGTTTGACCAGGGCCATCGTCGCCGCAAAGAGGGCCGTGAATCCGCCGACGAGCGCGATGATGCCGAGCGCGGTCGGCGAGAGCGCGTAGAAGCCGTACATCCGGGCGACCAGGTAGACGCCGGCCG
>CAZQZE010000077.1:4748-9901 GCA_964597715.1 uncultured Halobacteriales archaeon | reverse complement strand
TTTCGGCCCTCTCCGTCGGACGTGGGGTGCGAAATGTTCTGTCCGACAGTATGAAACTGGCGAGCTCGCGGGGGAGTTATCCTGGCGAAACTTCGTGAAGGCACTCGCCACCCCGGGATGGCGAGATTCCTCAGAGACGTACGGCCGGCAGTATCAGCAGACGTCGACAACTCAGCTTGCGGTCCGTGCAATCCAGCCGTCTGCGGCGTAGGAGAGGGGCCGCACAGGCGTCGCTGGTGCGTGGGTATCTCCAGTCTGATGTGGATATTGGGTACAGAGGGGGGACCGTCCGTCATATCCACACACGGTCTCGGTGACCGAAACGAGGAGGACACTTATTTGTCTATAGCTACGATCAGAACACAAGTGAATCATAAAATCGGATCGAGTACGCCGAAATTGCAGCTATCGGCGAAAAAACTGTTGTACTGTCCACACTGCGCGTACTCCAGTGCTATCACCGGGGACTGGACACTCGAGGTCCACGAGACCGACGAGCGTTCGCTGCTCGTGTACCGATGCCCGGAGTGTTCGAAGGTCGTTACCCGGCGACCGCGCCGCGACTAAGCAGATTACTCGGCCGTCGGCTGTTCCGTGCTCACACCGACCCGCAGCTGACGGGGTTGAGCGCTGCCTCACCGGTCCTGTTGGCAACGTCTGTGTTCGGGCTTTGGGTTGCGTCCGAAGCTCCTACCACGGACCGTTTTTGACATCCTCCTCCGCGTTCACGCGGAGGAATCCCGAGCGGTGGGAGTGTCAGGTCTGCAGTCCAATTACCGGACTACCACACCTTCTGGGCACGGGTAGTCCCACAGCATCGGAGTGGTGGACTGCTGGCGTTAACGAGAACGAAGTTCTCGTTCGCACATCAGAAATCGAAGATTTCTGAGGACGGTGCCAGGCCGCCGTTACCCCTATCCTCGACCGTGTACGGCGTTCCGGTGTTGTTTTGGCCACGGGGACGCCGGCAGGCGTCAGCAGACTTGGGGGTACCTTCTTGACCGCTTTCAGCAGTCGGCACGCGCCCACACTCTTCTGGAATGCAGCGTTCACCGACTGTACTTTCGGATACTGCCTCGTTGCGTGGGCGGACAGGCCGCCTCCGAAGGACGGTTCCGAATCCACTCCGTTCCGGCCAATTCCTACCTATTAATACGACTGCCTGTCAGTTAAACGCCAGCATCCCGAAACTCGGTAATGCTGTCGAACGTAGCCTCCCCCAAGTCGACGGCGCGTATCCACGGCGTGAACGCCGTGATATTGCGCCTATTCAACCTATAACGTTTATAGGTACCTGCGACGTGTGTACCAGTTACCGAAATGGACGAGCTAGCGACCGAGCCGCACACGATAGTCGACAGCCCCGAGGCCGGTGCCACAGCGGTTGTCGGGGAGTGTATCGCGGCTGGGCGGGCCGCAATGACGGAGCTCACGGACTACGACCAGGGCGACGCCGACGGTCTCGCCCGAGCGGCCGCCTGGGGGGTCTATCAGGAGGGCCACGCCGAGTCGCTGGTCGAGACGACGCTCGAGGCGACCGGTCTCGGCAACGCCGCCGACAAGCGAGCAAAGGTCCGCGAGTGGGTCAAGGTCATTCTGGAGGACGCGCTCGGGGAGCCGTCCGTGGGCCAGGTCCCCTGCGATGACCCCGGTGTGGTCGAGATAGCCAAGCCTGTCGGCGTGGTCGGCGGACTCGTCCCCTCGACGAATCCGGTGTCGACGGTGGCGAACCTGGCTATTCTCGCACTGAAAGGGCGAAACGCGCTGGTACTGTCGGCCTCGCCCGCCGGTCTCCCGCCGACAGCCGCGGCAGTCGAGTATATCCGTGAGGAACTCGCAGCGGTCGGTGCTCCACGGAACCTGGTACAGGTTCTCCCCGCGCCGGCGTCGAAAGCAAAGTCGAACGCGCTGCTCGAACAGGCTGACCTCGTACAGGTGACCGGCTCGACGGCCAACGTCCAGGCCGGCCAGGAGTCGGGCACGCCGAACTACTGTGTCGGCGAGGGCAACCCGGTTGCGCTCGTCGGTGAGGAGGCCGACCTCGAGGGGGTGGCGGCCGTCACCGTCGACAGCGCGGCGTACGACGGGGGGACAGTCTGTGCTGCCGAGTCGTGTGCGGTCGCGCCCGAGGCGGTCTACCCCGAACTCCGGGCGAAACTCGCGGCCGCCGGTGGGTACCGCTGTGACGCGGGGGAAACCGGGCGGCTCCGAGAGACGCTGTTTCCCGACGGGTCCGGGCCGGACCGCGCGGTCATCGGGCGCTCCGCGCCGGACCTGGCCGCCGAGGCCGGACTCGACGTGCCCGAGGAGACGACGACGCTGCTTGTCGAGCCCACCAGCATCGACGCCGACCCGCTGGTCACCGAGTGTCTCGCGCCGGTGCTGGCGACGGTCTCGGTCCCGGACTTTGCCACGGGGCTGGACGCGACCGAGCGGATTCTCGACCGGGCGGGCGCCGGCCACAGCGTTGCCGTCCACACCGACGACCGTGACCGGGCTCTACGGGCCGGCCGGCGACTCGGGGTCTGCCGGATGGTTGTCAACCAGCCCGACCTGAACAGTTCCGGCCTCGCCGACAACGGTCTCACCCCGTCGCTCTCGATGGGTGGCGGTACCTGGGCCGGCACCCAACTCGCGGACAACCTCTCCTGTCGCGAGTTCATCCAGACCACCCGGGTCGCCTTTCCGACCGAGAGCGAGGAGTCGGACGACGCCACTGTGTTTGGTCCGTACATCGAGGGCGCCGACTCGGAGCCGTGACCAGTGGCTCTCGGACAGGTCAGAAAACTGTGCGAGGACCGAAACCGTGGGTTCGTCAAAGTCGGCACGAACGAGAGGGGTGTAGCTACTCGCGTCCTCGGGCGCCGCCGGTCACGTCGTCACCGTCGGCGGAGTCCTCGCCGTCCTCGTCGCCGGCAGGTGTGGTGACGTCGACCCGGAGCCGGTGGAAGCCGTTCGCCATTCCGTGGTCGGTGACGCCGTCGCCAACACGGCTGAGCGAGTCGCAGATGGCCTCCTGGACCGTCTCGGGTCTGTGGACCCCGACCTGGACCTGCAATCCGCCGACCGGTGAGACGGTGTAGTCCGTGACGCTGTACTCCTCGAGGACGGCGACAGCATCCCTGAGCGTCTCGTCGTCGATACGGTCGCGGCAGGTCGTCGGCACCGCAACACCGGCGACGGTCACCGTCTCGACGTCCGGGCCTCCGGGTGAGTCGTCGAGTGGCGTATCGCGCATCGTCGTGGATGGCTACTCCGGGCCCTCGGCGGTTGGCGCCGTCGCTCCCGGGATACCTGCGTCAGTGTTCGCCGCCGGGTGTCCGCTGCCGGTCACCGCAGGCATCCGTGTGATTCGTGTCCGAAAGGCGTCGACACCGGGACCGCCGGGGCGCACAGCGGCACCCACAACCGACTCGGGACGGCCACCAGTGGCCACCAGAGACTGTACGCTCACCCTCGCAGCCACTCGCATACGCTTGCACACCACCTCGCCACAATCGTTGCCGGGTTGCATTACCTACGGTATGGACCTCCCGTACTTGTGTCACGCGCTCGTCGAGAGGGGGTCTACTACGGTCGGCCGCGGTGACAGGCTGTCAGGTCACCAGCGCCCGGACCGCCGCCCTGTCCGCCGACCGCAGCAGGAACCGCTGCCCGAGCCAGGCGTACACGGCAAAGACGAGCACAGCAAGCGCCAGACTCACCGGGGCGCCAGCAACCGGCTTGACCGACAGGAGGGCGTACATCGCCGGGAGCACAGACAGCACCGTGTAGACCTGTTCGCGGCTGAACGGCGCAAGCCCGTCCCGGGAGTACAGAACGAGAAGCTCGGTCGTGTTGTTCACGAGCAGCGACAACAGGTACGCGGCACCCAGCCCGAGTGGCCCGAACCGGGCGGTGAGGAGGACCATCAGCGGCAGCGCGACACTCGCGTTGAGGACCTGGGTGAGCAGGCTCGCGCGCTCGTTGTCCGTCATCAGCAGTAACAGCCCGACGCTCCCGAAGACGGTCGCGGCGTACTGCGCGACGAGCACGACACGGAGCACGGCCGCCTGCCGGGCGTACGCGTCGTTGAACACCGCGAGCAGGTCCGGGGCGTACGCGTATCCGAGGACGAACGCCGGCGTCGCCGCGACAGTTGCCAGACGGCTCGTCTGTTGGTAGAGCCGCTGGAGCGTCTGTGTGCGCCCCTCCTGGTAGAGCGTGGCGGCGATTGGCGGCAGGATCCCGTTGACACCGCTCAGCGGCCACCTGACGACGAGCGCGACGACGACCGAGAGGCTGAACGCGCCGGCGGCCACCGGCGAGAGATACAGCGCCATGACCACGAACACCGCGCGCCGCTGGACGAGTTCGAGCGTCGCGACCCCGGTCGTGTCCGCCGAATAGCGGAGGAAGTCCCGGACCACCTGGCGGTGTGCCCGGACCGACCCGAACTGGACCGCCGTGGAGGAGAACAACAGGAATGCGCCGGCCACCGTCAGCGCGAGGACGACACCGACGACCCCCACCCACAGGCTAAACAGCGAGCGCCCGCCGGCGGCCACGACGGCCACGACCCCCACCAGCAGGGCCAGCGGGGCGAATATCCGCGACACCAGCATCGCGAGTTTGATCCGCCGCAGCGCCCGGAGCATATCCCTGAAATTCCGCAACAGGAGGAACGGCAACAGTCCGAGCGCGAACAGCACCAGACCGCGCTCGTGGCGTGGCTGCAGGAGTGTCGCAGCGACGATATCACCCCGGAACGCGATGACCAGCCCCGCAACGACAGCCCACACGGCGACGAAGCCGACGGTGCCGACGCTCAACAGCGTTCGCCGCGCGGACGCCGACACCCCCGGGACCGTCCGGGTGTATCCGTCGCCGAGACCGGCGACCAGATTCCGCGAAATCGTCTCCCCGCGGACCAGCACCGAGAGAAAGCCGTAGGCTGCGGCACCCGAGACCGTCGTGACGACGTAGGCGACCCCGGTCAGGAGGACACGCTCGAGGATGAACGCCGCGACCCCGACCGAGGACTTCTGGACCACCTCCGCGAGCAACCCGTCGTCGCTCTCACCCTCCGGCGCGGCCGTCATCGCGACCCTGCGTACATAGACACGGTAGGTGTTTCTCACACTTAGTCTGCCACAAGACGGAGAGCGGTGTCG
>CAZQZE010000077.1:0-4648 GCA_964597715.1 uncultured Halobacteriales archaeon | reverse complement strand
CGGTGTCGCCGCCCAAACAGCTATTTCCCCCGAGAGACCAGACGCGAGCAAATGCTCCGTATCGACCACGCGACGCTCGCGGCGCGGTCACTCGAACGGCTCGACGACGCCTTTGCCGCGGCCGACCTCCCGACCGAGTACGGCGGGATGCACTCGAACGGTGTCACCGAGATGTCCCTGCTCGGCTTCCAGGACGGGTCCTACATCGAGTGTATCTCGACCGCCGAGCCGGGCGTCGAGTCGCCGCTGTGGGACGGACAGATCCGCGGTGACGGCGGCCCCTGTGGATGGGCCGTCCGGGCCGGCGATATCGCGGCGGCGGCCGACCGACTCCGCGGCGCCGATATCGCTGTCAGCGGGCCCGAGCCGATGGCCCGTGAGCGGCCGGACGGCGTCGAGTTGGCGTGGGAACTGGCACTGCTCGGCGAGGGGGAGCCGGGAGCGACACTACCCTTTCTCATCGCCGACGAAACCCCTCGCGAGAAGCGGGCCTCGCCGACGCCGGCCGCGGCCGACAGCGAGCTGACCGGTATCGAGCGGGTGATACTCGGTGTCACCGACGCCGACCACGCGGCCGAGCGATTCGGCCGGGCGTTCCCTGACCTGCCCGAGCCGGTCCGGGAGACGAGCGAGATAGGGGCGACGCTGGTCCGGTTCCCGGGCGCGCCGCCGGTTCTGGCCGAGCCGACAGCGGGGTCCTGGCTCGCCGACCGACTCGGGCAGTTTGGGCCCTCACCCTGTGGAGTGTTGCTCGGGACGACCGACATCGAGCGGTCGGCCGGGCGGTTCGGGCTCGACACCTGGCTGTCGTGGGACGGGCCCAGGGTCGTGTGGGAGACAGGGACCGAGCGACCCCTCTCGGGTGTGGGTGTAATCGAGGCTGCCGGGGAGGCGGCGTAATCCTGCGAGGGTCACGCGGGAGGGTCAGTCCCGCAGCGCCTCGACCGGTCGGGCATTCGCGGCCTTCCAGGCGGGGTAGAGCCCGCTGAGGAGGGCAGCCCCGATGCCGAAACCGACGCCCAGGGCGATGTTGCCGAGGACGCCGTCGGAAAACGCCGTCGGGTCACCGAGCAGAAGTTGGTTGATCAGCGCACCGAGACCGACGCTCAGGACCGCTCCCCCGACGGCGCCGACCACACCGAGCAGTACCGCCTCGCCGAGCATCAGCCGGAGGACGTCCCGTCGGTGGTAGCCAACCGCCCGGAGAACGCCGATCTCCTCGCGGCGTTCGATCGCGCTCATCAACATCACGTTGAGGATGCTGACCGCCGCAACGAGCAGCGATACCGCCCCGACCCCGAGCAGAAACGTCTGGATCGTGGAGATCTGGTTCTGGAACCGCTGGATCGACGCCTCGGCGTCGAGGACCCGGACCTGTTCGCGACGGTCGGTGTTTAGCTGCTGTCGGATCGTCTCGGCCGCCGCGAAGGCGGCCTCGGGGGAGTCCTCCCGGACGAGTACGCGGTCGGTTCCACCCGTATCGAGCTGACCTGCGGGCAGAAAGACCCCGCTGTTTGCCTGGATAAACCCGCCGCGTGGGTTCTCCTCGAGCACGGCAACGACCCGGACGGTCCGGTCGCCGACCCGCAGGGCATCGCCGACACCGACGTCGAGTTGGGCCGCGAGTCGCTGCCCGACCAGCGCACCCGACCGCCAGCTCTCGGGGATCCGGCCGGTCGCCGCGGTGACGAACGCCCGCGGTCGGTCGGTGCCCGTCACGGTGGCTCTCGTGGTGTCACGGGCGGTCCCGACGACGAGTGACTGTGACTCGACCGGGTAGACACTCGCATCGACGAGCTGTCTGATCTCCGCAACCTCGTTCTGGTCGAGGACCGGTGACTCGCTGTCCTCGCCGGGGGAGACCTGTACGGTCTGGAGGAAGTCCTGGGCGTCCTGGAGGAAAAACGCCTGCAGCGTCGTGCCGAACATCGTGAGTGAGATGATCGCGACCACGCCGATGAGGATGCCAAGCGTCGCGAGTGCGGAGCGGGCTCTCGCCCGCGAGAGATTGCGCCACGCCAGCGCCGTGACTGGAAACCGGTCGAGTCTCATCGGTGGTCGGGGTCGAGTAGCCCGTCGACGAGTTCGACCGTCCTGTCGGCGACCGACTCGACCTGTGTGTCGTGTGTGACTGTCACGACCGCGATGTCGTCGTCGGTG
Organism: uncultured Halobacteriales archaeon; assembly: GCA_964597715.1. Lineage (GTDB taxonomy): Archaea > Halobacteriota > Halobacteria > Halobacteriales > Haloarculaceae > Salinirussus. The sequence goes on along the minus strand of CAZQZE010000077.1, from coordinate 2,488 downwards.
AACCCGCGGAACACGTCGAGTACCTGACCGCCCGTCTCCTGGTCGAGGTTGCCTGTCGGCTCATCCGCGAGGAGCACGTCAGGGTCGTTGACCACCGAGCGGGCGATGGCAACCCGCTGTTTCTGCCCGCCGGAGAGTTCGTTTGGGTAGTGGGTCAGCCGGTCACCCAGCCCGACTCGGCCGAGCAGGTCGTCGGCCCGTGTCAGCGTCCGCTCACGCTCGCTCAGCATCCCCGGGACGGCAACGTTCTCGCGGGCGGTCAGCGTCGGGAGCAGATAGAAGTCCTGAAAGACAAACCCCACCGTGTCCCGGCGGAGGTCGGTCCGCTCGCGGGTCGAGAGGCCGGAGCTACGCGCCCCGTCGACCGTTACCTGTCCCGTAGTCGGGTCGTCGAGCAAGCCCAGCAGGTTCAGCAGTGTCGACTTGCCGCTCCCGCTGGGACCGACGATGGCGACGAACTCACCGGGGTCGATGGACAGTGAGACGCCTTTCAGCGCCCGTAGCGTCCGGTCGCCGCTGCTGTACTCTTTGACCGCGTCGGTGATACTGATGACCGACATTGTTACCCCCGGATTCGCCGCCACGCGACGGTCACCACACCGCCCACGAGCAGGAGTCCGCCACCGATAACCACGAGTGGCGTGTCGCCGCCTTGCTGTGTACTGGCCGGCTGGGGGCGGGCCGGTGGCCGGTAGTCGACGGTGACGGTCCGCTGTCTTTCGACACCGTCGACGGCGTAGCTGACCTCAAGCGGGACCGTGACCGAGCCGTTCGTCCGCGGGACGGCGGTCACGTCGAAGGAACTGAAGTCGCCGGCCTCGACCTCACCGATAAAGAACGACGACTGTGACTGTGCCGGAGCCACGCTCGCGCTCTGCCCGACCCGTACCGTGACACCGGTGACGTTCGTTGTGCCGCCGTTACTCGCGGTGCCACGAACCGATAGCCCGTCTGCGCCCGGCGAGATGCGGAGTCCGGTCAGATTGACCCGTCCGGGGTTCTGTTGCTCGGTGACTGTGGCGGTCACAGTTCGGCTGAACTCGCGGTGTGTCCCGCCGGCTGTCTCGTACGCCCCCTCGACGGTCACCTGGTGTGAGCCGGGGTCGACGTTGCGGGCCTCGATGGCGTAGGTCGTCTCGTTGCCCGCAGGGAGCGCGGCGGCAACGCGCCGTGGGTCGACCAGCCGGATGTCACTGTCACGCCCGTCGAGTCGGAACTGCAGTCCGGAGACCGACCGGTCGCCCTCGTTTGCGACGGTTACCCGGAGGGTGGTCCGGGCTGACGGGCCGACAGTCCCGCCGGAGGCGGTGAGCGAGACCTGCCGGTCGGGTTCCTCGACCACCATCGTTCGCGTGCTGGTGGCGGTCCGACGCTCGCCGCCGGGCGTCGTGTAGGTCAGCGTCGCCGTCAGGTCGGTCGGACCGCTGGCCGTCGGGGCGAGGTCGAAGTTGTAGCTGGCGTTTGCCTCCGCCGAGAGGGCTGTGCGGACCCGTCGTGGGTTCTGTACCCGAACGTTCTCGCCGTCGAGTTGCAGGTCAAGCGACTCGACAGACTGGTAGTTGCCGCTGACGACGGTGACATCCGCGGTCGACTCCAGGCCAGCCTCGAGTTCCGGCGCGATGATGTTGACCTGTGGGCCCCGGTCCGCAACGACCTGCACGGGAATCGGACGGTTTGCCGTGGCGAACCCCTCGCCGGGCGCGATGCCGCGAGCCGTTGCACCCAGACTGTACTGCCCGGGCTGGTCGATGGTTACCGGGAAGGTGACTGTTGTCGACGCGCCTGCCGGGAGGGTTCCGACGTCAGTCACGACGCGTTCCTCGTTCGGGCCGTTCAGCGAAATCTCGTTGAGACCGACCTGGACACCGGCCCCCTCGTGGTTTCGCACCGTGAGTTGCACCTCGAAGGTGTCGCCGGCCGTCGGTTGCTCCCGCGAGACGGTGACGTTCGTTATTGTGAGCGCACCCTCCACCCGGTCGTCAGTGTCGGCACGTGGGTCTGTTGCGGCGTCGTCGACAGTCGCCTGCGTCGGCGCCTGCCCGGCGGCAGCCACCGCGGATGTCGCTATCACGGCCAGTACGGCGACTGCCACAACGGCCAGGCGGATGGACGGTCTGGGCCTGAGTTGGGTCATGGCTTGCCGGTGTTTCTCTATCCAGTACAAAAGTACGGCAAGCAGGGTTACGCGGCCTGCAGTACGGCCAAAGGTTAATGTTGGCTGGTAAGTGTGCGGTGGTACTCGTAGCCACTCAGTCTCGCTGCGCTCCGGTGGAGACCGTGTGCACCTCGACGGTGGTGACGGGTGTGCTGACACTCGGGTGCATATTGAAGCCGCGCCTCACCGTAAAAAAGGCAAGCCAGTGTCTGTGTTGCTGGCTCTCCGGCGACGCTGCTCGCTGGGACGGCGGTACGCGCAGCGAGCCGGTGTCGCGCTGAGCTACCCGAAGTGGTCGTGTCGCTCGACGACATCGGCGAAGGCGACGTTCTG
>CAZQZE010000076.1:0-9929 GCA_964597715.1 uncultured Halobacteriales archaeon | reverse complement strand
TGATCTCCTCTAAGTCCTGCCGGAGCATCGGCTCGCCGCCGGTGAACTTCACCGCCTCGACGTCGAACTCCCGGGCAACCTCCAGGAACCGGACGACATCGTCGGTGCCCATCTCGTGGTCCTGGGCGTCCATCGGCCCGCGGGTATCACCCAGCCCCTCGTTGTGGCAGTAGACGCAGTCGAAGTTACACCGGTCGGTCAGCGAGACCCGCACGCCGGAGACCTCCCGGCCGAAATCGTCCACGAGCATCTATCATCGGCGATTCAACGCCCACGGGTTAAAATCTATCCCACGTTTGGGGGTGGCTCGACGACAGCCGCCGTCACGGCCCCACCGTCGACAGGGGCCACCTTTTCAATCGCGCGCCGCCAACGGCGGTGTATGACCAACGAGTTCGACGACGTTGCCCGCCTGGCAGAGGCCCGCGAGCGGTTGCAGGAGGTCGTGACGTCGGGCGACAGCGAGACGGTCTCGGTCGGTGCGGCGGCCGGCCGGGCCCTCGCCGCGCCGGTGCGGGCACGGCGGGCAGTCCCCCACTACGAGCGTGCGGCGATGGACGGCTACGCGGTCCGGGCCGAGGACACCCAGCGGGCCGGCCGGTCGCCGGTTGCACTGGAACTGGCCGAGGGGACGGTCGGGCCACGGGCTGCGGCCCACGTCCACACCGGGAGCCACCTACCCGACGGCGCCGACGCCGTGGTGATGGTCGAGCGGACCCGGGAGGTTGGCGACACGGTCGAGGTGGAGGCGTCGGTCACACCCGGCGAGAACGTCGCCCCGGTCGGGGAGGACGTCGACACCGACCAACACCTCTACGACACCGGCCACCGGCTGACGGCAGCCGACCTGGGCCTGCTACGCGGGGCCGGTCACGACGACGTCGAGGTCTACGAGCGCCCACGCGTCAGCGTCGTCCCCACGGGCGAGGAACTCGTCCCGGCCGGCGAGGAGCCCGAGCCCGGCGAGATCGTCGAGACCAACGGCCTGACTGTCGCCCGGCTGGTCGAGCGCTGGGGCGGGCAGGCGACCTACCGGGGGATCGTGACCGACGACATCGACGCGCTCGGGGCGGCCATCGGCCGCGACACCGACCACGATATCGTTGTCACGACGGGGGGGACGTCGGTCGGCGAGCGGGACCTGCTCCCGGCGGTCGTCGGGGAGCGTGGCTCCGTCGAGGTACACGGCCTGGCGGTCAGGCCGGGCCATCCCGCCGGCTTCGGCGTCGTCGACGACACACTCGTGTTGATGCTGCCGGGGTATCCCGTCTCCTGTCTGGTCGTCGCGACCCAGTTGCTCCGGCCGGCGCTGGCCCGCGCCGGCGGCTTCGAGCCCGACCCGATACCCAGGACCCCCGGTGTCCTCGAGCGAAAGGTGCCGAGCGAGCCCGGGATGCGCACCTTTGCCCGGGTCTCCGTCGAGGGGGGAGGGCCGGACGGAGAGCCGGCGGTGACGCCAACCCGGACCTCCGGTGCCGGCGTCCTGTCGAGTGTGACACTGTCGGACGGCTGGGTTGTCGTTCCCGAGGGGTCGGAGGGTTACGAGGCCGGCCGCGAGGTTGCCGTCGAGCGCTGGGACTGGGAGCCCTGACCGGGGCGAGGCGGATAGGGTCCCACCGCGTCAGTCCTCGGCACCCGCGTCGGGGGGCTCGACCCCGGTGTCGTGCTGGTGGGCCCAGAACTCGTCGGTGACGGTGACCTCCTTCTTGAACAGCGGGACCTCGGCTTTCAGGCGGTCGATCCCGTCCTCGACGGTCTCGAAGGCCTCCCCGCGGTGGCCCGCGAGCACCACGACGAAGACGATGTCCTCGCCGGATTCGACGACGCCGGTCCGGTGGTGCAACAGCACCTCGTAAACCCCCTCGCGGGCCTCTAACTCCTCCCGGATCGCCGCCATCTTTGCCGCCGCCACGCCGTCGTACCGCTCGAACTCGAGCAGTTCGGTCGCCGCGTCGTCGGGGCCCTCCTTCGTGCGGACCCGGCCGGTGAAGGTGGCGATAGCCCCGGAGTACACCGCCTCCGGCGACCGCTTGACCTGCGCCACCAGCGAGCCCAGCGTCTCGAAGGGTTCCTGCTGCTCGAGGGCGTCGACCACGGCATCGAGGTCCACCGCGTCGGCCTCGGGGGCGGTGGCGACCGTCTCACCGTCGTAGTCACGGCCGCCGAGCGCGACCGTCGGGACGTCTGCCCCGCTGTATCCCTCGACCAGCGCGTAGTCGTAGTCGGGTGCGAGCGACTCGAGCACGCCCTCGAGCGTGCGGCCATCGCCGGTTGCGAACCACGCGCCGTCGTCGGTGACGGCGTGGGTTTCGGCGGCGCCGGCCGTCCGGTGACGGTGGGTGTCCTTTCCCTCCCGGTCGATGTCGACGCCGTGGTCGACGTGCTTGACCGTCGCCACGCGACCACGGTCCCCGAGGCGGCCGAGGAGGCGCTCGACCAGCGTCGTCTTTCCCGAGCCCGAGGGGCCGGCGATCCCGAGCAGTTTCATGCCTGCCCGTGGGACCGGGGCGGATTTGTGCCTGTCGCCGGGGCAGCGGCCCCGGTGTCGAGCACAGGGCGGAGGTGAGGCTTTTGCCCCCGGGCCCCAAAGCGGGTGACATGAGTGAGCGCCGCGAGATGCGAGACCTGGTGACACTCGGCCGCGCCCGCGAGGTCGTCGGGGACCTCGAGGTCGGCGGCGGGACCGAACGCGTCCCGCTGGGCGAGGCCAGCGGCCGGGTACTCGCCGAACGGGTCGACGCCGACCTGGACGTGCCCGGCTTCGACCGCGCGAGCGTCGACGGGTACGCCGTCCGTGCGGCCGAGACGACCGGCGCCGGCGAGGCCAACCCCGTGACCCTGGCGGTCGGCGGCCTGGTCGAAGCCGGTGAGCGACCCGGGACGACAGTCGAGGACGGGGAGGCCGTCGAGATCGCGACCGGGGCGGTGGTCCCGCCCGGTGCGAACGCCGTCGTGATGGTCGAGGACACCACCGAACACGCGGAGACGGTCGAGGTCCGCCGGGCGGTCCCGCCGGGCGGGAATGTGATGGCCGCCGGCGCGGACATCGCGGCCGGCGACCGCGCGCTCGGGGCGGGCGTCCGACTGACGCCTCGGACGGTGGGGTTGCTCGCGGCGATGGGCCACGACACGGTCGCGGTCCGCCGTCGCCCCCAGGTGGCCGTCGTTGCCACCGGCGAGGAACTCGTCCAGCCCGGTGCCGACCTGGACCACGGCCGCGGCCAGATCTACGACGTCAACACCGAGACCATCGCGACCGGTGTCCGCGAGGCCGGCGGGGAGTCGGTCCGGTACACCCGCGTCCCCGACGACCGCGAGGCGATGGCCGACACACTCCTCGAGGCCGCCGAGGAGTGTGATATGATACTGACAGCCGGGTCGACGAGCGCCAGCGGCGCCGACATGCTCTATAGCGTCGTCGAGGACATCGGCGACCTGCTGGTCCACGGCGTCGCGCTCAAGCCGGGCAAGCCGACCATCGTCGGCCGTGTCGACGGGACCCCTTACGTCGGCCTGCCGGGCTACCCGGTCTCCGCGCTGTCGGTGTTCCGGCTGTTAGTCGCGCCCCGGCTGCGCCGGGCGGCGGGCTACGGGACCGAGCGGTCGGTCACCACCACCGGACGGCTGGCCGTCGACGAGCGCTTCGACGAGGGGCGGCGCCGGGCGCTCCCGGTCGGGCTCGTCGAGGACGGTGACGGCGAGACGGTCGTCTACCCGGTCGACAAGGGCAGCGGTGCGACGACGACCCTGGCGGCGGCCGACGGGGTGGTCGACATGCCGGCGGACACCCGCCGTCTCCGGGCCGGCGAGGACGTCACGGTAGAGCTGTTCTCGCCGGACGCCCGGGCGCCGCCGGTACTCGCCGTCGGCGAGAGCGACCCTGCCGCTGTCGAGTTACTCGACGCCGTCGACGGCGCCCGCTATCTCACGGACGGCGACCGGGCCGGCCGGCGCTGGCTCCGGGACGGGGTCGCGGACGTCGCGGTGGTCACCGGCGAGACGGGGACAGCGCCCGAGGGCGGCGCGGTGTTCGCGACCTGGGCCCGCGAGTGGGGGGTCGTGACGACGGCCGACAGTCTCGGCGAGACACCCCTGGAGACGCTCGCCGAGGGTGGGCAGGCGGTCGCGACCGTCAACCGGGACCTCGGGCTCCGGGCCGCGGTCGACGACGCCGCACGGACGGCCGGGGTCGACCCCGACGCCCTCGCCGGGGTCGAGACTGCCGGGGTCGAGAGCCCCGCCCGGCGGGTCGCCGACGGACGGGCCGACGTCGGCGTAACGCTCCGGGCGACCGCCGAGACGCTGGGGCTTCAGTTCGTCGCGCTCGGCACACAGCGGGTCTCGCTGGTGGGCGCCGAACAGCGTCTGTCGAAGCCGGCCGTCGAGCGGTTGCAACGCGAGGCGGAGTCCGTGACGGCGGTGCTAGACGGACTGCCCGGTTACACCGAGCAGTGACGGCGGGACCCGGGGGCCGGTCGGTGCGTCGACCACCCGTCGCCGCGGGCAGTCGAACCGTGTTTCTGCCGGCTGTCAGGAACAGCAGCTTTATCCGAGTTATCCAGAATACAATGATATGGCAGAGTGTCCGAACTGTGGAGCGGCTGTCGAACCAGGGGCGCCCGTGTGTGACTCGTGTGGGCTGTCACTCGGCGACGACCTGGGTGGCGGGGAGGGCCGGGGAGACGCCGGCCAGGGTGACCGAAGAAGGGGTGGCGACACCCGGCAGGGCCAGCCCCAACAGGGGCGGGGCCAGGCCGGACAGCCCCGGCAAGGCCAGCCACAGGGCGGGCAACCCCGGCAGGGCCAGCCCCAACAGGGGCGGGGCCAGGCACCACAACAACAGGGCCAGCCCCGGCAGGGGCAGTACCGACAGCCGCGGGACGACGAGGTAGTCGCCGGGCTGAGCCGCCGGCAGGTGCTCGGCGTCGGCGGGGCCGGGGTCGCCGTGGTCGCCGTCGGCGGCTTCGTCCTACTCGGCGGTGGTGCCGGCGGCCCTGCGGGCACCGCGGAGGCGTTCGTCAACAACCTGAACAACGGGGACGGGCAGGCCGCGGCCGACCTGTTACACCCGGACTCCCGGCTGGGCGACAATCAGGTCACCCAGTTGGCGACGCTGTTCGAGCAGGTTGAGGTCAGTGTGCAGGGGACGGAGGTGACCGAGCAGGCCGACGGCCGGGCGGAGGTCGAGATTCAGGCGTCCGCACAGGGACAGACGAACACCCTGCGCATGGAGATGCGACAGGCAAACGGTGAGTGGCGGGTGTTCTCCTTCTCCGGGGTCTGACCGGCGCGGGGACCGGCGCCGCCGTCACCGGCTCTCCAGTTCGGGCTGTTCGACGTGTGCCTTCCAGAAGGCGGGCTGTCGGTACGTCTCGTAGGCCCCCTGGTAGCCTCGCAACCGGGCGATGGGGGCGAGCGCCCGCGACAGCGGCCGCGCCACGCGCGGGTCGGGCTCGGTAAAGACGGTGTTGCCGGCCAGCCGCCGGGCGACCATCACCTGCTGGAGGAGGTTGTCGGCGTCCATCCCGTCGTCGTGGGCGAGCCCGCCGAGCGTCGGGAGGACGTGCCGGAGCCGCCCGGGGGTGTGAATGTCCGTCACCATGTAACTCAACTCGTCGCCCTCGACGGAGAAGGTGTGGCGCTGACCGGTCTCGACGGTGACCGTCTCACCCGGCCGGGCGCGGTAGGACTCCCCGTCGAGGTGGAAGGTCGGCTCGCCGGCCCGCACGTCGAAGCGCTCGACACTCTGTTCGTGGTAGTGTTCGGGCGGCCCGTCGTAGCCCGGCCCGAGGATGCTGAGCGAACGGATCGTCTCGCCGTCTGGTGAGTCGAGCGGCGCACCCCAGACCGGCTGGGTGGGGTGCGAGTTCAGCGGCCCGGTCCGCTCGGCCAGCAGCCCCGCCAGGTCGCTGTCGGGGGTTACCTGGAAGCCGGTCCCCGGAACCGGCTGGCCGTCGGCGTCTATCGTCCGGCCGGTCGTGACTGTCATACCTGCGAACGGGGGCCGGCGTCGAAAAGCGTTCCGCGTGGAGCGTGCTGTCGGGGGCGGGTCCGCCCCGGGCGGCGGCCGTGTGTCCGAAACACTATGTGGAGGCTGGCCCCACAACGAGTATGCGCGCGGAGAACAGTTTCATCCCGGTGTCGGGGGTCGGCGAGGTCACCGAGCGGAAGCTCTGGCAGTCGGGCGTCCGGACCTGGGACGACTTCGACGGCGAGGTACCCGGTCCGGCCGCCGCCGAGGACATCTGGTCGTTCATCGACCGCGCCAGCGAGCGCCTGGACGCCGGCGACACTGACTTCTTTGCCTCGGCGTTTCCCTCCGGCGAACAGTGGCGGTTCTACGAGAACTTCCGGGAGAGAGCCTGCTTTCTGGACATCGAGACGACCGGGCTGAGCGAGCGCCGCGACGACGTGACCGTCGTCAGCCTCCACCGGGCGGGGTCGACGACGACACTCGTGCGCGACCGGGGGCTGACCGCGGAGGCCCTCGCCGACGAGTTTGCCGACGCCGGTCTCCTCGTCACCTACAACGGCAAGCGCTTCGACGTCCCCTTTCTCGAGGCGTCGTTCGACCTCGAGATAGGCCTCCCACACCTGGACCTGATCTACCCCTGCCGGCGGCTAGACCTGACCGGGGGCCTCAAGCAGGTCGAACAGACGGTTGGCATCGACCGCGACCGGCCGGACCTCTCGGGGCGCGACGCGGTACGGCTCTGGCACGAGTACGAACGCGGCCGTGAGGAGGCCCTGGAGACGCTGGTCTCGTACAACCGCGACGACACCGCAAATCTCGAGCGGCTGGTCGACGTGGTCACCGACCGTCTCCACAGGCACGTCTTCGAGCCGGCGAGCGACGACAGATAGGGTGACGGCGGAGGGTGCCGCCGTCGCACACCGCCCCTGTTACCCGTCAGTTTGGCTCCGCCGGCTCGGCCTCGGTACCCTCCGTATCGGCCCCGCCGGTGGGGTCACCGCCTGTCCCCTCGTCGTCCGGCTCCCGGATCGCCGAGTCAGGGCCTGTCGGGTCGAGCGGACGGACCCAGCCGAGGTAGAGGACCACCGCCATCGCGGCGTAGCCGACGGCCCAGGCGGCCGACCCCAGCGCGTGGTACCCGGACTGTGAGAGAACGTGGTTGGTCAACCCGGGGAGTAACACCCCCGCGAGCACCACGAGGACGAACCCGCCGCGCGTGCCGAGTCCGGTATCCATCGCAAAACAGTCGGGCTTGCGCGCGCCTCAATCTTTCCATCCGCCGCAGGGCCGGTAACCCGTCCGCAGTCCGCTGTTACGGCCGTGTGGTCGACCTGTCGCTCAGGGCTCGACGGCGCCGTCCCACTCCATCCGGCAGTCCTCGTCACAGAAGTGTGCGGTCCGGACCTCGCCGCCTTCGATCCACGTGACGACGCGGTGTCGGGGCGTGTCGAGGACCGTCGCCCCACACGTCGCACAGTCCGGCGCATCCTCCTCGGAGATGTTTTCGGCGACGTCCGAAGTCGGGTCGACCATCTTATCCCCACTCTTAGCACGTCGGTACTTAACCTCATACATTCGCCCCGCACAGGCGACGGGGGCTGTGCGGACCTGGAGGGGCGGTTCCGGTGTCGCTACCGGTCGCGGGTCACTGTCGCGTTGGGCTCGACACGGGCCCCCGTAGCGAGTGTGACACCGGCGTTCAGTGTCGTCTCAATCCCCGTCTTTGCCCCGTCGCCGACAACGACGCCAAACTTCCGGCGCCCGGTCGAGACCCGCTCACCCTTTACTGTCAGCCGGACAGGCTCGTCGTCGTGTCGGAGGTTGGCAACCGTCGTCCCCGCGCCGAGGTTGACCTCGCGGCCGATGACGCTGTCGCCGACGTAGGAGAGGTGAGGGACCGCAGCCCCCGCCATGACGACGCTGTTTTTCACCTCGACGGCGTTCCCTATCCGGGTGTTCTCGCCGAGGAGGGTGTGCCCGCGGACGTACGCGTTCGGGCCAACGTGTGCACCGGCCCGCACCAGCACCGGCCCCTCGACGACCACACCGGGCTCGACCGTCGCCCCCTCCTCGACGACCACGTCCCCGCGCAGGTCGGCGGTGGCGGCGACCTCACCCCGTATCTCGCGGTCCAGGTCGCCCAGCTTCCACTCGTTCGCCTCGAGCAGCTCCCACGGCCGGCCCACACCCATCCAGCGGTCGACACCGATAGCCCTGACCGACCGCTCGTGGACGACCCGCGCGAGCACGTCGGTGACCTCCTCCTCGCCGCGCTCGCTCTCCTCGACATCGAGCCACTCCCGGGCCGCCGCGGGAAAGACGTAGGCGCCGACGTTGACCCGGTTCGAAGGGGGTTGCGCCGGCTTCTCGACGATCCCCTCGACTACCCCGTCGGCGATGTCGAAGACACCGTAGGGCCGGGGGTTCTCGACCGCGTAAGTCCCGACGGCAGGACCCCCCTCGAACAGCCGTGTCACGGAGTCGGGGTCGTAGATATCGTCGCCGTTGAGCACCGCAAAGGCCCCCTCGATGTGCTCGCGGGCCGCCCGGACGGCGTGGGCGGTGCCACGTTGCTCGGCCTGGACGGCGTATCTGACGGGGGTGTTCCGGTACTCGTCGCCGAAGTATCCGCGGACGTCGTCGGCCTCGTAGCCGACCACGAGCAGTAACTCGGTCGCGCCGGCCTCGACCGCGGCGTCGGCGGTGTGGGCCATCAGCGGCCGGTCGGCAACCGGCAGCATCGGCTTTGGACGCCGGTCGGTCAGCGGCCGCATCCGGGTCCCCTGTCCGGCGGCGAGGATCACAGTCTGCATGCCGGAGGGCTCCGCCGGGACGGACTAAGGTCTACCGGCGCTTGCGCCCACGCCGGGCCGAGACGGGCGCACGGTCCCCGAAGGAGGAGCCACAGCTGGGACACAGCCCCTTCTGGAAGAAGACCGTCGGCCCCTCGCGGGTCTCGGGGTTCCACCGGACGCGGTAGCCACACTCCTCACACCGGGTAGTTCGGCGGGTCATATTCCGGTGTTGGCGCGCGCCGACAAAACCGTTTGCCGGCCTGGACCGCGGCTTTGATGTGCCGGCTTCCTAAATCCCCGGTATGGAACTGGAACACGAGTGTCCGGAGTGTGACCGGCGGCGGAGCTTCTACCTGGCTGCGAGCACGGAGCTACACCTGGGCCGGAAGCTAAAGTGGCGCTGTCCGGAGTGTGGCTACGGGTTCGTGCGGATCGGCGGCGAGGTCGACGGTGCCGGAACCACGCCTGCCTGACTGCTGCGGACCGGTCGCCGGCGGACACACCCGACACTCGAGGGTCCGCCGGGAGTGTCGGTCGACGCTGTCGCGGTCACTCCCCGGCGCGCCGGAACCGCATCCGGAGGCATCCGGCCGCGTCCGAGGCCGGACGCTCCTCGACGGAGAGTGAGCCGTCGGAGGTGAGCACCGCCCACCGGATCAGCCACAGTTCCAGCCCGCGGGAGTGTTGCAGCGGGGTCTCGCTTCCCCGGCCGATCGCGTCGAGGTCCTCGTTCGGGATCGTGCCGGCGTGGTCGAGCAACTCCACCGCCACCGACTCACCCTCGACCGTGACCCGGACGGTGAGGTCCGGGGCGTCCGCCCCCGGTAGCCGGTCGCGCTCGGTGGCGAACTCGAGTACCTGGCCGAGCGCGGCGGGCAGGGTCGCGTGGACCCCCGCGACAGCCTCGTCCGGGCAGTCGAGTCGGACCGTCGCGTCGGGGTTGCGCTCCCGGAGCGCTGTGACCGCCGTCTCGAGCACCGGAACCAGGTCCTGGGGTTCGAGGTTGTGGTCTCTGACCGAGACCAGATTCTGGAACCGCCGGACCTGCTCGGTGATACCGGTGAGGTCGTCGGCGGCCTCGATGATCGTCTCGACGGACTCGTCCTCGCCGTACTCCTCGCGGAGCAGTTCGGCCCGGCTGCGGATGACGTTCATCCGGT
>CAZQZE010000075.1:0-9950 GCA_964597715.1 uncultured Halobacteriales archaeon | reverse complement strand
TACGTTTCTCGGCGACACGGACTCGGTCCGGACGGCCGTGAAGCGGTTCCACCCCCGGGACTGAACGCAGTCGACAGCTCGGACGGGTCGAGATAGCCCCCGGCACTGGTCCGTGGCTGCCGTCGGTCGAAACTGATAGAAGCCTGACGGCGCGCCCTCTCTACATGGATGACTACGTCCTCTGGTTCGCCCGGCTAGAGCGCTTTTATCAGATCCTCCTGACCGCTGCGCTCGTCACCGGCGTCGCGGCCGTCGCCGTCGGGACGGGTACCCGGAACTTTCCGGTTGTCGTTGCCGGGTTGCTCTGGATCCTCGGCGGCTCCGGGGTCGTGTGGGTTGCGGACCGTCGCGAGCAGGGGTGAGGGTAGGGGGGTGCCGACCTCGGGGTACGCGCAGACCGGCACACGCCTGCCGGAGAACCCGCCGTAGACAGTGCAATACTTTATCTATGTCGCCTCGTACATTGCGCCGATGAATCTAAAGGCACTCCGCGTGCAGAACTACCGGATCATCGAGGACTCAGGATGGGTGTCAGTCGACGACTTCCTCACACTTATCGGACGAAACGAGTCCGGAAAGACCGGGTTCATGGAGGCGGTCCAGGGGCTCAACCCACCCTCCAGCGCCGACGAGTACGTCCCCTACGAGGACTACCCGCGCGAGAGGTGGGCTGCCTACAGCGACCGACACGAGAGAGCGCCCGATATCGTCGCGAGTGCGCGGTTCAGCCTCGACCCGGAGGAGAGGCGGGCAATCCGGGATGCCTACGGTGACATCCTTGCCGGGGACTCGGTGACAGCCAGCCGGGATTACAAAAACGACCTGCGGTGGCGGCTGCCCGTTGAGGACGGTGCCTCCCTCGAGTATCTTCGGTCGGAGTGCGACCTGCCCGAGGCCCTCAGCGCACAGCTGACGACGGTCGATGCGCTGTCGGAGTTGCCGGACTACGGCGCAGACGGGGACGACGGGCTGTACGCGGAACTGGCCGCTCACCTGGGCGAGGACCCGGAGGCGGTCCTCGCGAACGATATCGGTGCCGAGGTGCTTGCGGACCGGCTCCCCGTGTTCCGGTATCTCGGCGAGTACTCGATTATGGACGGCACCATCCACGTCGCGGACCTCATCGAGCGACGGGAGGCCGGCGAGCTGACACCGAGTGACCGGGTCTTTCTGTCCCTGCTCACCGTTGCCGGTCTCGACGTGGCGGACCTCCAGGATGTCGAGGACTGGCGCCGGCGGACCACGGAACTCGAAACCGCCTCCGCGGCGGTCAGCGAGGACGTGATGAGCTACTGGGGACAGAGCGGTGACATCCGTATCCGCATCCAGGCCCGTGAGGATGACGACGACCGGCTGATAGACGTCCGCGTCGAGAACCGTGCACACGACGTCACCGTCGAGTTCGAACAGCGGTCACAGGGGTTTCGCCGGTTTTTCTCGACGTTCTGCCAGCTCTCCGAGTTCCAGCAACAGTCCGAGGACGTGGTGCTGTTGCTCGACGAACCCGGGCTCAACCTGCACGCGCGCGCCAAACAGGACTTTCTGGAGTTTCTCAAGACCGAACTGGCCACCGAGTTTCCGCTCGTCTACGCCACACACTCGCCGTTCATGATAGACCGGGAGCAGCTGGGCCGGACGAAGATGGTTCGGGCCGAGCCACCCGGCGGCGAGAACGTCTTTACTGACGTTTCCCTCGCGGACGCCTACACGCAGTTCCCGCTCCGGAACGCGTTCGAGCTCGACCTGATGGACACACTGCTGGTCCGCCCGCAGACGCTGCTCGTCGAGGGGAAGGCCGACCACATCTATCTGTACGTGCTCTCGAAGATGCTCCGGGATGTCGGGGAGACCGCTCTGGACGACCGCTGGACTGTTATCCCCATCACCGACGGGGAGAACATCGGTAGCTTCGTCTCGCTGTTCGACGGTGACCTGCTCGACGTTGCCGCGCTGCTGTCGGAGGAGCCGTCGTCGTACCCGGAGGGCGTCCGTCTCAGCACCGTTGCTGAGTACGCCGACAGCGGCGAGAGTACGGTCGAGGACATCCTCTCCGAGCCGTTCTACCTGGAACTGGTCAACCGAACCTACGCCACCGAGATCGGAGACGCCGACGACGCCCCGAACCGCATCTCGCCGGCAGAAATCGGCGGTGGCGGCCACATCGTCGGACGGCTCCGGTCGTACTTCCGGACACACGAGGTCAACGGCGGCGAGTTCGACCGCACGAGGCCGGCGCTGTACCTCCAGGAGAACCGCGCGGCGTTAGCCGAGGAACTCGACTCCGAGTCCCGGCGCGGGTTCACCCGCCTGTTTACCGACCTGAACAACGTCCTCGTGTCCTTTGACGGGGTCGAGCGACGGGACCAGTCGCTGCTCAGCGTACTCGGCCTGTAGTGGACCGTCCCACGGGGCAGGGTCCATCGGCTGGGGTCGTCTGTTCAGCCCGGTCTGGCTCCGCTGTGGGGTGTCTGACGGCGGCACAACTGCCCGCCGGGAGCGGGAGAAGCGTCCCCGCTGCTTACCGCGGGCGCCCCTCTGCGGGTCGCTCCAACTTGGATTCGTCGAACTCGACGTCCCAGCCGGTCACCGTCTCGGCGATCCCGTCGTAGACGTGTACCTCGTCGGACTTGTAGAACCGCGAGCCAAAGGCCCCGTCGGCGATGAACTCGAAACTGCCCGTATTCAACGGGAGGACCAGTACGCCGCCGTCGGTGCTCATGTACACCAACTCGGCGAACTGTATCTCGTCGTCGTCGACACCGACGACCACGTCTCCCGGGTAGATCTTCGGCTCCTCCATCCCCTGGGGGACGAACGCGTCGTCGTCGGCGACGCTCGGTAGTTCGGGGAGGGTCGTCACCGGCAGGTCCGCCTGGCTCATCCCCGAGTGGATCAGTATGTTCCGTCGACCATCCTGTATTTGTTCCATACAGACACTGATATCCGCCCGGGACAACTTATATGATAGTGGTACCTGATTCGATCTTGACACTCTCGTGTGTGGGCACTAGCACGCTACGTCGAGTCCGGCGGGCAGATGTCGAGTCGTGTTCGTGTCACAGTAGACTCATCCGAGAGGCTATCGACCCAGAGGCGAAGCGGCGCCGGGTCCGCGCCCGCGACCACGACCCGACTGTCCGTTGCAGGCTGTTGGACGGGCACACGCGTCCCGTCAGCACGGCTCGCGGACGCGTTGAGCACCTGCCCGGTCGCCGTAAGCTCGACCCGGAGGTGGGTGCTGTTCCTCGAGGCGTTGAACGACTCGACCTGGCTGCCACCGACGAGGGTCTGCTCGATCTGGTAGGCAGCCTCGTGTTTCACCTCCGGGTCGCCGTCAAACCCGGAGCACTCGTACGCCCCGAGGACGTCCGCGTCCGGCGGCCCGTCTGTGGTCCCGCCGGTCAATACGACGAAGAGACCGCCAAACCCGACCGCCGTCGCCCCGAGGCCGACGATGACGAGAGCGAGGAGCAGTGCCCGGTACGCGAGATTGCCGTCTGCCATCGACAGCCAGTTCGACCCGACGAGATAAAAGCGGTCACAATCCGGGCGCCCGGTAAGGACGGTCAGGAGTCGTCGAGTTTGCGCGCCGCCTGGTAGGTCGGGTGTGTGGCCAGCACGACAGCCAGGACGCCGAACGCCCCGAACGCGAGGTTCGTCGACCCGTACCCTCCGCCGGCGACCAGCGGACCGACGAGGTTGAGCGCGATCAGGGCGAGTCCGACCAGTACCCCCCCGGTTCCGGCGATGACGACCCGTTTCAACTGGTCCGTATCGGTGGTTTTGATCCTGAACATGTGGGCGTTCCGAAGCCGAGTTGCGGTAGTCCGGACAGCGGGGTTGTATCGGCCTGGTAGTAGAAGCGACGAGCCTAGCAAACAAAAAAGTCGGGTACGAGCCGGGCCGGCATCGTATCGACACACCTCCCGAGGCTGGTGCAACCCGCACCGTCGGGACAGTGCCGGCTCTACTGTGAGTCGGACTACAGCCCGTAGGGGCGGTACTGTGAGCTGGTGCAGGCCTATCGCCCAAAAAAACGAGAAGCCGGGTTCGGTCAGTCGTCAGCCGGGATCGCGTCGGAGGTGGCGCCGTACTGGTTGCCACCGCTGACCCTGTCGACGTTGTTGATCACGTAGTTGATCACGAGGAACGAGAAGCCGTACTTGGCGACGACGTCAAAGGCACTGTAGCCCCAGGACGTGATGCCTGCGTCGGCGATGATGCCGGCGCCTTCGTTCCCGATCGCCCACCAGACCGTGTACCCGAACCACAGGACGACGGTCAGTATCTTCAGTGTGTTGAAGATGTCCACAGTCCCTGCTGCCTTTGCGTCCTCGGGCCACTCGACCAGCAGGATGTAGACGACCACCAGGAAGAACGTGCAACTGATCGCGTACCAGAACCACCGCATGAGGTGAGCGGAGGTGGTCAGCGCGGCCATCATCCCGGTGATCATGATGCCAACGTCGAAGACGATGGCGGTGAAGATCTTCGTCAGGTTCGACCCGGCGATCAGGCCGAGCGCAAGCAGGATGAACGGTGTCGAGAACGCCCACGTGAGGTACCGACCCCACAGGCTGATCGTGCCATCGACGGTCCCGCCACCCCCTGCCAGCGTTGTTGTCCCGCCGGCCAGCGCGTGACCATCCGGCATCTCGAGGATGCCGATGGTTATGCCCGAGGCGAGGCCGGTGTAACTAACGATCGACACCGCCGAGACGGTCATCGCCGACACCACGATCAACTGCCCCCGAGGGTCCGACACGTTCCGTGCGAGGAACATGAACAGGAGCAACGTCAGTCCAGCAAGCCCGATATTCACGTATATCGAGCTGCCGAGCGTTGCGTCGTTGAGCACGTGCCTGAACAGGTCTCCCTGGCTCACTTGCAGGACGAGCTCATTTGCTGTTGCTAACATGTAGCCATATGAGGTTCTGACCCAATGCAACATAAAAGTATGCGATGGACAGGTCTGTACAGCGGTGGCCGGAGTTTGCTCGCCCGTCCCGTAGTTGTTGTCTACAACGTTAGTATAAAAGCTGTTGTGGATATCCGCAACTGACCCCTGGGGTACCGGACCAACGGGTCACCGCCGACGGTCACGAGCGCGCCCGTCGTGTCGTCGTCCCGGAGGCAAGCCCGCGAGAGTGGCCGGGGTCGGGGCGTGCTGTGTGCTCGCGACGCTGGCCCGCGCTCAGAGCCTGCGGGACAGCCAGAACAGCACCACCCCAAAGCCCACCCCGAACGCGGAGACGTGACGGGCGTCTATCACGCCGACCCCACCGGGGGCGTACACGGTAACGCCGTAGCCGTAGAGCGTCTCGACCAGGTCGCCCGAGGCAGCGCCGGCCACCGCTATCGCAACCGGGATCAGTACGAAGAGTCCGCCCTGGACGACAAACAGCATCAGGAGGTCCTCGGTCCGGATCAGGCGCCGCGCCTCCTCCTCGCTCAGCGAGCGCCGGTCGATGGCGTAGAGTTGGCGCGCGAGCACCAGCCCCGCCCCGAGTGTGGTGACGACCCCGATGAGCGCAATGTCGACGATCACCAGGTTGAGCGTCTCCGACAGCGTCCCGGTGCCCTCGGTCGCCCGTATGCGGGCACGGGTGAGGTACAGGACCGGGGCGAGCAGCCCCGACAGCCACAGCACACCGGCTGCGACGTTGAGTTTGCCCACAGCCCGCAGCGGGAACGTCCGGCGGACCGTGACCTCCGCCTGGTCGTAGGCGTTCCCCTCGAGGATGCGGTCCGTGACGTCGTTGTCGTCAGAGCTCATCTCGGAACCCGGGTTTGTCTGTTCAACACACCAGAGGCACAGAGTCCTTTGGATTTGTAATCCAGAATATACTTCCGGGGGTCCGAGGGGGCCGCGCCTGCGCACCGGTCGCCGTCAGGTGCCGACGTACCACGCACCGTAACTGACGAGCAGGCCGAACAGGGCGAGTCCGGCGCCGAGATACCCGACCGGGTGAAACCCGTAGCTGAGGATGAGGGGCACAGCACCCACGACCAGAAGCAGGCCACCGTAGAGGGCCCGTTGCTCTGCCATACCCGGTAGAGGCCGGGCAGTAAGATAAATTGGACCGGTTCCGTCTCGCCGCCGGGAGGGCTGGATTCCGAGGGCGTGAGTCCAGGTGTTCTTACGGGTGGCCGGCCAAGCCAGCCCATGGAGACGCTCAACCGGCTGGCCACCGAACTCGTCGACGAGGCCATCGACTTCGCCGAGGAACTCACCATCGGGGTCCACGGCCTCTCCGGCGACGCCGCGGTGTTGGATTTCGGCGTCGACCGCCCGGGTGCCGTGGAGGCTGGCCTCCTCCTTGCGGAGATTCAGACTGCCGGGCTGGCAACTGTTCAAACCGGCGTCGGGACTGTCGAGGGGAGTCCGCTGACTCACGTCGAACTCTCGACCGACCACCCGGCACTGGGGCTGCTCTGTGCGGGCAAGGCCGGCTGGGAACTCAGTGTCGGCGACTTCGAGGGGCTTGGCAGCGGCCCTGCCCGCGCGCTCGTCGCGGAGGAGGACATCTTCGGTCGTGTCGGCTACCGCGAGGACGCCGACTTCGCGGTGCTTGCGGTCGAGACCGACCGGCTCCCCGACGAGGAGGTCGCTCGCGCCGTCGCCGAGCGGGCCGGTGTCCCCGAGTCGGCGGTGTTTCTCCCCGCGTACGCCACGGCCTCGGTCACGGGCAGCGTCGTTGCCGCCTCGCGGGCCGCCGAACTCGCGACACTCCGGCTCGCGGAGTCTGGCTATGACCCTGCCAGCGTCCTCTCGGCGACCGGACGGGCGCCGGTCGCGCCTGTCGCGGACGGGGAGAAAGCCGCGATGGCCCGGACGACCGACGCGCTCGTCTACGGCGGAACGGTCCACCTCCACCTCGAAGACCCCGTCGAGGAGCCCGATACGGTCGTCTCGACGGCTACCGAGGAGTACGACCAACCCTGCACGGCGGTCTTCGAGGCTATCGACTGGGCGTTGGCCGACCTGCCCGTCGACTTCTTCGGCCCCGCACAGGTGACGCTCGACGTCCTCGGTGGCGAGACCCACGTGGTCGGTGGGACCCGGCCCGGCCTGCTTGCGGAGAGTTTCCTCTGAGAATGCGGTACAAGGTGGCCCCGGGTCCGCCCGACCGGGAGCGACTCCACGCGGTCAGCGAGGCGGTGCCACTGGTTCCCGCCAGTGTCGAGGACTGCTGCACCCGGATCCGCGACCGGACGGCCGTCCCCTCCCGGGAGGTGGCCCGCGAGTGGCTGACCTTCTGCCAGGGGCTCGGTCTGGTCGACGAGACCGACCGCGGCTACTACCGACTGCGCGACCCGCCGGACGACGACGCACTCGCGGCGGCGTTCAACCAGGGGGTCTTCGGGGCTCGTGAGGTGCTCGCCGCACTCGACTCGGCCGACCGGGCGCTCGGCGCCGAGGCCGTCTTCGAGGCGGTCCGCGAGGTCGTCCCGAAATGGGAGCGGGACCGCAGCCCCGACTGGGAGGCCAAGTGGCGCGAACGGGTTCGACGGCTCCTCGGGTGGGGTGTGGTGTTCGGTCACCTCGAGCGCGCGGAGGACGGCTACCGGGTCGCCGACTAACCACGTGACTTATTCTCCGCAGCCGGGTATGTGTCACCGATGACCGAGTCTCCGGTGGACGCGGTGCTGTTCGACATCGACGGCACACTTGTCGAATACGAGCGAACGCCCGACGACCTACTGCCGCGTGCCTTCGAGGCGACCGGGGTCGACCCCTTCTTTGGCGCCGCCGACTACCAGGCCCGGTACGGCGAGTTCACCGAGGAGAGTGAGGACGTACAGGACCTCCGCGAGCGGTGTTTCGCCGATATCGCCCGCCAGGAGGGCCGAAACCCCGAGGTCGGGCGGGCGGTCGCGCAGGCCTACGCGGCCGAGCGTGACCACACCAGGGTCAACCTGCTCCCGGACGCGCAAACGGTGCTGGATGCACTCGAATCCCGGTACAGCCTCGCCGCAGTCACGAACGGTGGGCCGAGGATGCAGAGGCAGAAGCTCGCCGCCGTTGGCCTCGAGGACCGGTTCGAGCGGGTCGTCCATGCCGGCTACGAGACGGCCGCCAAGCCGGCCGTCGAGCCGTTCGAGGCAGCACTGTCGGCGGTCGGCACGGGTGCCGAACGGGCCGTCTACGTCGGCAACTCCCCGGAAGCCGATGTCGCGGGCGCAAACCGGGCAGGGCTGCGGTCCGTTCTCTACAACCACGACGGCCCCGACCAGGTTGCGCCCCAGCCCCACTACCGGGTCGAATCGCTCCGGGACCTCGTAAACGAGCCCTGGCGCTGAGCGGGGCACAGGACGGTGAACACCCCGGGACGGCGACTCGAAGTTCGTCGCGCGAGGCAGTTACTCTCCGGGGTTGGTCTCGGTGACAGTGCCGACACCCTTCGACTGGCCCTCCCGGAAGACGAAGCGCTGTCCCTCCTCGATGAGATACGGGCGGAACTTGAACTGGGCGCGGGCCTGCCCGGTGTCCCCGGGCAGCAACTGGTCGTTCTCGGGGTACAGCGCCGCAGCCTCGCTGACCGTCTCGATGTGGACGACAGGCTCGTAGCCGGGGCCGATCCGAGTCGGGTGGTTGAGCACCATCACCTCCGCCTCGAACTCCCGGACCGGGTCGGGGTCGGCCTCCCGTGGCAGGAGGGTCATGCCGCGCTGGACCTCCTCCTCGCGGACCCCTTTGAGTGCGATGCCGACGATCCGGCCGGCGCTGGCCTGGTCGACCCGGTGGTAGTGCATCTCGATGCTCCGGGCCTCAACCTCCCGGAAACTGCCGTCCTGCATCGGGCCGAGCAGGAGTTCGTCGCCGGCAGCAACCTCGCCGGCCTTGATCGTCCCGGAGGCGACAGCCCCGACACCGGTGACGTTGTACGTTCGGTCGACGTACATCCGGAACTGTTCGTCGACACCCGAACCGGCCGTCTTCGGGAGGCGGGCGAACATCTCGTCGAGCACCTCCAGCCCCCGGCCGGTGACAGCACTGGTCGTAACCACCGGGACGACCGTCTCGCTGACCTCCTCGATGGCCGACTCGACACCGTGGCGCTCCACCCGTAGGGGTGTCTTCTCGACCTCCCGCAGCAGCCGCTCGACCTCCCGTTCGGCCGCGGCGAGTCGCTCCTGGTCGACGAGGTCTGCCTTCGTGATCGCGACCATCGTCGGCAGGTCGGTGGCCAGCAGGATCCCGAGGTGTTCGCGGGTGGTATCGGTCGGCCCGTCGTCGGCGGCGACAGTCAGCAGACCGTAGTCGAGTTTCTGTCCGACCAACCCGCGGATGGTCGTCCGGAGCCAGGGTTCGTGGCCAACCGTATCGACGAACGAAACGAGCCGGTCGGCCTGCTGGACGACCCCGGCGCGGTCGCCCTTCCGGTGTGGGTTGTCCATCCGGACCGGGCCGTCGGTGTCGAACCCGTAGACCCCATACGAGAGGTCAGCCGATAGCCCCCGCTCGACCTCGTGGGGCTGGACGTCCAGAAACGAGCGGGTCCCGCCCTCACCGTCGTCGGCCTGTCCGGTCACCAGCGACCCCACCAGCGTCGATTTTCCGTGGTCGACGTGGCCTGCTGTCCCGACGACAATGTGTTCGTCGTCCTCGATAGCTGTTCCCTCGCGGATAGTTGCGACGCCGACGATCCCGTCTGCGTCCGCCCCGCTGTCGGGAGGCGCTCCGCCGGTGTCGGTGTCTAGTGCATCGCCGACACCCCAGGTCTGGACCCCCTCGATGTGTGCCCCGGCCTCCTCCGCGAGCAGCGAGAGCACGTCCATCGACTCAGAGAAGTCCTGCCGCGGGATACCAGCGATCCCGCCGTCGTCGGTGACGCCGACGACGTAGGTCGCCTCGCCGTCGCCCGACAGTACGCGGTGGCGGAGTTGGGCTGCGAGGCTCTCGAATCGCCCCTCCGTCGCGTGCAGGTTCTTCGTGAGCCGCTCTT
>CAZQZE010000074.1:0-10181 GCA_964597715.1 uncultured Halobacteriales archaeon | reverse complement strand
CGTTGGCGATGTACTGCCCGCCGCTGAAGGCGTCCATGGCGACGTTCTCGCTGGCACGGAACGTCTGGTCGTTGCAGAACTGGCTGTCGGCGGTCAGATTGACCGCCGCGGCCGGCCCCGCCATGTAGGGGGTCTGTGACGGCCCTGCGATGTCGCCGGCGACGGTCTGTGCGCCCGCGGAGTTGGTCACGCCGGCCAGCATGTCGACGCCCTCGTTACGCACCAGGTCGCCCGCGAGTGACTGTGCCTCGCCGGAGTCGTTTTTCGAGTCCCGGACGAGGAAGTCGTAGGTCACGTCGCCGACCTCGATGGTCGGGTCGTCGGCCAGGCCCTCGGTTCCCGGGATGTTCGCGGGGTCGCCCTTGTAGCCCAGCGCGCTGTAAAAGCCCGCGAGCGCCTGGTTCCCGTAAGGCTGGAGCGAGCCTGTGGTCGGCTGGAGCATCCCGATTGTGACCGTCCCCGAGACGCTCTGTTCCGTCGAGCCACCGCCACCGTCGCCGTCGCCACCATTGCCACCGTTGCTCTCGGTCTCGGTCTCGGTCTCCGTCTCCGTCGCGTCGCCCCCCCCGCTACATCCGGCGAGGCCGACGACGCCTGCGGCGCCGAGCGTCTCGAGCACGCGCCTACGCGTGGCTGTCTCGGAATTCATAGACATGTGGCGTATCAAAGACGGTCATAAAAGCCCTGGGAACCGGCCACCGCGGCCGCTCCTGCCCGTCGTCGGTGCCTCGTCGACCAGGCCAGGGCGGTTCGGGTTCGTCTACGCTCGGTACTGGAGGAAACGAGCGGTGTCGTGCGTTGCCGTCGGCGGTCTCCGTCGCGCGGGCCGGCGCGCCCGGGGCCGACCCCGAACGGGTCGTTGCCGGCACGCTCCGGAGTTCGGGTGAGACGGGCCAGCCCATTCACGCCCCGTCCTCGGCGGCCAGTCGGCCGGCGACGTAGCCGGTCGCGACCGAGACGCCGCTGCCGGACTTCTCGGCCGCAAAGTCGTACCCGCCGAGGACACTCCCCGCCGCCCTGAGGTTCCCAAACTCCGGGCGCCCACCCGCCTCCAGGGGCCGGAGTCCGCCGTCGGTCTCGACGCCAAACCGGGCGAAGGCGTGGTCGCCAAGCGCCGTCTCTGCCGCCCACGCCGAACGGTCCTCGGGAGCGGGGACGTGACAGCCGAAGACCGGCTCCCGGACCGCCTCCGCGGTCCCCTCGACCCCGCCGCCGACGAGCCCGCCCGTCGCCAGCACGACCGCCTCGGTCTCCACCCGACGCTCGCCGTCTCCCGTCTCGGCTATCAGCGCCGTGATATCGTCGCCGGTCGTCTCGGCGCCGGTGACCCGGTGACCCGTCAACAGTTCGACGCCGGCCGTCTCGAGTGCCCCGCGGAGCAGGCGTTCGAGCCGTCGGCCGGGGACACTCGGAGGTCCGGTCGGGACCTCGAACACCGGGCTCTCCACGGTCGCCACGAGCTCGGCCCGAAGCGCCTCGGTGGCCTCGAGACCGAGCACCGCCGGAACCCCTATCCGCCGGTCGGTCTCGTCGTGCATCAGGATATCCCGGGAGAGGTCGTCGTGGAACCGCTCGAAGGCCTCGCGCGCGCGGTCATGGTCGTACGCATCATCGAGTTCGGCAGCGAGGTCGGTTGTCTCCGGGACCCCATCGAGGTCGACCGGGAGCCCGACTGCGGTCCCCCACACCTCGTAGGGGAGCGTCCTGTCGAGCCGGTCGGCCGCCAGCGCGGCGTCGACGTCGGTGAGTTCCTCGAAGCCGACGAGCGTGGTGCGCTGCTCCCGGCTGGCGACCCCCGGTGCGACCGTGACGGGGTAGCGGGACGTCGGCTTCAGGTTCCCGAGGTGGGTCGGGACCAGCGCGTTGCGGTCTGTGCCGTCGCCGGCGTATTGCTCGCCGGCAACGTCGTCAAACAGCGCCAGCCCCTCGCGGACCGCGTCGACACCGACCGTGCTGTAGGGGTGTTCGGCGGGCAGGTCGGAAACGGCCGCGAAAGGGTCGGCGACCGGCTCCTCGCCGCCGGGTACGTAGCCGAGCACGTCGATGAGCCCGCTGGCGGCCTCCAGACTCGTCTCGCCGGCGGTCAGTAGTCGGACCCTCACCTCGCGGTGGCGGGCCGCCGAGAGGGCGGCGATGGCGCCGGCGAGACCGCCGCCGACGACAGTTACTGTCATACCACTGTCCCCCCGGCCTCCCCGTCGCCGACCTCAGAGTCGGCGTCCGTGCCGTCACCGCCGTCATCGGGGCCCCCGGGACCGCTGTCGAACGCGTCGAGGTCGGGGTTCTCTACCGGCCGGTCGCGGTTCATCGTCGTCGCGTGCAGCGCGTAACTGCCCATCGCCCGCGAGAGCTGCTCACCCCAGAGGACGTGTCGCTGGCCCGCCCACCGCTCCCCGTAGAAGGCTGTCAGCGAGCGGTCGACCCGGTCGAGGTCGTGGTCGGGTCGCAACAGACCGGCCACCCGGTGTGCACACCGTGTGCCCTGGCAGTCGCCGGTACCGATACCGGTCTGGCGCCGGACCGCGTCGAGGTCGGTCTGTAGGGCCCCTTCGACGTCCATCGCGGCCTCGGCCTCCCCGCGGGTTACCCGCCGACAGGGACAGATAACGGGGTTCGGGCCACGGGCGTCGAGCACGTCTGTCGTGCGCTCGCCCCAGCGGTCGTGGACCCGCTCCAGGGTCGCCGCGTCGAGGTCGACGGTCGCCAGCTCCTCCGGGTCGGCCGTCTCGCCCCTCGGAAGGGGGACCTCGTCGGTCCGGCAGGGGCGGTCGATACCGAACTTCCCGCAGACGTGGTCGGCGACCCGCTCGGCCATCAGCCGGTGGGTTGTCAGCTTCCCCCCGACAACCGTGCTCATCCCCCAGAGCCCGTCCCGCTGCTCGTGGTCGAGCAGGACGAAATCACGCGTCAGGCTACTGGTGTCCTCGCTATCGGCCCCGTCGGGCGGCTCGTACAGCGGCCGCACCCCCCAGTAGGCCCGCAGCGAGCGCGCCCCCTCTAGCGCGGGCACGACCGGTGACAGCTCCTCGAAGAGCAGGTCGACCTCCCACTCCTCCCGGGTGTAGTCCTCGGGGTCCGCCAGTTCGACGTCGGTCGTCCCGAGGATGGAGACGTCGCCGTGTGGGACGAGGATATCACCCTGCCCCCGGGGTCGACAGCGGTTGACCACGGTGTCGACGTGCCGGTCGGCGGCGATGACCATCGCCCCCTTTGAGGCCCGGACGGTCACCTCCAGGTCGGCCATCGCCGCCATCCGGCCGGCCCACGCGCCGGTCGCGTTCACGACGTAGTCGGCGTCGATGTCGACGACGTCACCCGACGCCGGTTCGCCGGGGGGTCCCGGGTCGCCCTCGCGGACCCGGACCCCGTCGACCGCACCCTCCGTTACCCTGATGTCGACCACCTCGGTGTGCGTGCGGACTGTCGCCCCGTGGCGTTCGGCGTCCCGGGCCAGCGCGCCCGTCAGCCCGAACGGGTCGACCCCGGCGTCCGGGACGGTGAACGCGCGCTCGACGTCCGCGGAGAGCCCCGGCTCGCGCTCGCGGGCCGCCGCGCCGGTCAGTTCCTCGACCGGGATACCGGCCTCCTCACAGGCCGCAAGCCGAGCCTCGTAGTGTCCGTCGGGGTCCTCGGGCCGCTCGACAAACAGCCCGCCCGTGTCCTCGATAAACTGCCCGGCGGTCTCCCGGAGGATGCGGTTCTCGGCGAGACAGTCGACGGCGCTTTCGGGGTCCGAGAGCGCGTAGCGGGCCCCGCTGTGTAACAGGCCGTGCATCCCGCCGGTCGCCCCGTTGGTGAGCGGGCCCTTCTCCACGAGCGTGACCTCCAGCCCTCGCATGGCCAGGTCACGGGCAACCCCGACGCCGGTCGTCCCCCCGCCGACCACGACGGTGTGTGGCGTGTACCCCATTCGCCTCGAAGGGAGGGTGCGGCGCACTTAGCCCCTTTCCCTGAGGGGCGTGGTCTACTCACTGACCCCCGTGCCTGTGGCCCCGTCGGGGTCGCCGGTGCCGCCCGTGAGCGCGGCCGCGACCGCGCCGCTCAACACCGCATCCTCACCCAGCCTGGTGAGCCGGACCGACGGTGTTTCGACAGCCAGCACCCCTGGCAGTCGCTCCCGGACGGGCTCGAGCACCGCCTCCGGGTTGTTGCGGGCAACGGCCCCGCCGACGACGACCCTCGCAGGGTCGAAGGCGTGGACCGTGGCCGCGATGCCAACCGCGTTGTAGGTCCCGAGTCGGTCGCGCACCCGCTCAGCCAACGGGTCTGTGCTCTCGAAGACGGTCCGGGCGTCCAGGGCCCCCGGACTGAGGTCCGTGTCGACCTCCGTCTCGGCCGCAAGCTCGCGCGCGAACCCGGGGATTGCCCGTCCACCGGCGTAGGCTTCCCAGTGGCCGACACCGCCACAGCCACACGCCCGGCCGCCGGGTTCGACGACGACGTGGCCCATCTCGGCGGCGTTGCCCCGGTGCCCCCGGAGCGGGCGGCCGTCGACGACAGCCCCGGCGCCGACGCCCGTCGAGAGCGTCACGTACACGAGGTCCGAACCGCCGCCCTCGAAGTAGCGCTCGCCGATGGCCCCCGCCACGCAGTCGTTGACGAGGGTAACCGCA
Source organism: uncultured Halobacteriales archaeon (assembly GCA_964597715.1). Lineage (GTDB taxonomy): Archaea > Halobacteriota > Halobacteria > Halobacteriales > Haloarculaceae > Salinirussus. Next base: position 5,568 of record CAZQZE010000074.1, on the reverse strand, counting down.
CAGTCACAGCGGTCCTCGATGGGCGTGACCAGCGGGACCCACTCGGCGGCGACGTTCGGCGGGTCGTCGGCCGCGCCGGCCGCCAGGTCAAGCGGCCCGATAGCGCCGACGCCGACGGCCGAGAGGTCGTCACACGCGACGTTTGCGGCCACGCAGGCCTCCTCGAGTGCGTCGACGACGGCGGCTGTAATAGCCCCGCCGTCGCCGTCGGGCGTTGCCGTTTGCACACGGCAAAGCAACGTCCCCCCGTCGTCGGCGACAGCCGCCCGGAGATTGGTCGCGCCGAGGTCGACCCCGCCGACCAGCCGGCCTGTCATGACCCCTCTCTCACACCGCTCTGTGTCTCACTCGCGGCACAGGTCCGGTCCCGGCGAACAGCCGGCCGGACAGTCGAGCGGGTGGACCCCGAGAACTCCGCGAACACCGCTTTGGCCCGTCGGGATGGCATAGCCGCCACGTTCGGCCGCCCCTGGTAAATAGGTGGGTCAAAGCGGTAACGGGGCGGTTCGACCGCCGCACTCGCCCGTGACTGTGATACTGTCACGGGTCGTGTTCGCAAACCGGCTAGCGGACACGGCTACCGATAGCCGGTGGGCCCCGTGTGGTGCGGTCGCTACTCGTGAACGACAACCTCCCCGTGTGCGTAGACCGTCACATCGCAGCCGGCGACCGGGAAGCTGAGGTGACCCCTGTTTCGCTGTTCGTCGCTGTTACGGGGGGCAAACAGGGCCTCGAGTGCGTCGGGGTCGACCTCGGTCGCTATCGAGTCGACCGCCGTCGGGTCGTCACCGGTGACCTCGGCGACGGCCTCGGCAACTCTGTACGTCACCGACTCCGCGTCGTCCCACTCGAACTGGACAGCGTGACCCTCAGCCACTCCTGTCATGCCCGAGGTCAAGGCATCAATCGTACTTAGTGTTTCTGAAAATATCGCGAGCCGAGGCGGCGGCTCCGGGCCGTTTCTGCCCCGAGACGGCGTCGGAAGGTCACGACCTGCCGCGTTCAGGACCGCGCGTGAACTGCCGACGTGACCCCGACCGCCGCGATAGAGACCGCCGCTGCGAGGGCAGGGGTCAGGCCCACACCCGACCCGACGGTGAGGCTGGCCAGGAGGAGCACCCCCCCGGCCGCCGACAGTCCGAGGTACACGTGGGGCCACCTGGTCTCCTGCTCGTCCTCGTCGTCGATATAGGGGTAGAGTTGCTCGGCGTTCGGGCCGAGTTCGATCAGTCCCCGGTCCTGATTGAACTCGACGATATGCATGTCGTCCATCTTCGGGAGGTGGCACTGGTAGAGACCGACGTAGACCCGTTTGCGCTGCTGTGAGGAGATCGCCTTGACCGTGGTGTCGTTCTCGATAGCAGCGATGTGCTCGGCCAGTGTCCCGAGCTTGACCGGCGCCTCGTGGCTCCGGAGATACCGGAGCGCGTTCCGACGCCGCTCGTTTTTCGCGATCTCGAACACCTGGTCCAGCGGGAGTGCCGGCGGCGCGCCCCTCTCCGCCGGCGTGGCTCCTGTCTCCTGACCGGAGTCCGCATCGCTGCCGGCCGAGTCCTCCTCAGCCGCCCCGACAGACGTCACGCCTGCTTCCGCAGACGCCATGTCGTCGACTGTCATCTCTGCGCCCCCCAGCCGACGTGTGCCGTTGGACCGCTGCTGTGCGTACACGTTCTATTCACCGCGTGCTTCGCGCTCGAACACCGTTGAGGGACGTTTTTGTGTCCCATTACTGTTGATTGTCTCACGCTGTTTCCCCCCCGTGCCCTCTCTCGGCGGTAATGGCCGGAGACGGGCCGTGGTATCAATTGATTATCAGACGACGACTTAATCATTGCTATAATTCACACATGGCGCCCGGCAGTAGGAGCTGGTTACGGCAGGCTGAGCCGCGGTAAGGCCGGTTTTCGATAAACAGAACAGTGTGTTGGTGGTGGCTGTCCCGGCTGCTACCCGGCGTGGACCGGTGGGTTCGCCGCGGACGGGCGCGCGCGCAGAGGGACAGAGCCGTGAACGGGGTCGTCCCCGCAGTTACCGAGCCGGTCTCGTCGCGCCCGCTCTCACCCGCCTCGCTTTGCTCGGTCTCGAGCCGTTCGGCGTAATCCTGGGGGCTACCCTGTTCCACGATGCCGAGACGGTAACATACCTTCGGCCCTGCCGAGCGCAACTGTCCGCCGGAGCACAGGGTGAGTGCCGTAGCACCGGTGGACCGGCCGCGTCGATAGGAAGCCGGTATCGGGTCGGTCACATCAGAGTGGAGCGTCTACAGGACCGCCCGCTCCCCCAATTCCGGGTAACCATGTCGTAACAAAGTGTAGAATGTGATATAATTCAAAGAGACGGGCAGCTACTAACCACACTGGAGACGCCAAATGCTAGCTTCGGACACCCAACTTACCCAAGATGTCGTCTTCGATATCCTCAGCAGCGCGCGGAGACGTTACGCGATCTCTGTTCTGAACCAGCGTGCCCAGCCGATGCAGCTGACCGAACTGGCCGAGGAGGTTGCTGCACTCGAAATAAACTGCTCTGTCGAGGAGCTCACCAAACAGCAGCGCAAGCGGGTCTACGTCTCGCTGTATCAAACCCACGTCCCGAAGATGGAGGAGGTAGGGATCGTCACCCACGACGCCGACGACGGGACCGTCGAACTCGCAGGCGGTGCCGGCGCTGTCGACGAGTATCTGACCGACCCCGAGGAGACACACTCGTGGTACCGGTACTACCTGGGAACAACCGTCGTCGCCGGCGGGGTTCTGATGTTGACCGTCCTCGACGTCGCAGCCTTCGCGACGCTCCCGGACGCGCTGGTCGCCGGTCTCACCATTATCGCATACTCGGTGTTGGCGGGCGTCCAGTATCTCACCGAGACCAGGTATAGCGACTCCCCGCCGGAAATCGAGCAGTAAGACAGTCGTACTCGGATATTCCGCTCTTACTCCTCGCGCTCCTCCTCGGGGACCAACTGGTCCGGGTCACGCATGTACTCCGGCGTCTGTGCAAACTCTGCCATCCGCTCCTGTTCGCGTTCGGTGATAAACTCCGGCATCCACCGGTAGAGAGGTCTGTGTCGGTATTGTTATTGTACTCATACCGTAGCGACGGCGATAGTAGCACACCTATACCGGTCCGCACAACGTTCGGGCCGGCCGGTATCCCAGTCGGACGGAGTCGAATACCGAGGGAGACGGTGCGTACTGACAACCGGCCCGACACCTGGCGCCCGAGGCTTGGCTCGCTGTCCGCTCGCGGGGTCAGACCATATTCTCGGCCTCGATCTTCTCCCAGATGGCCGTGCCGTCCTCGGTGAGCCCGTAGACACGCCCCTTTTTGCGGTCGTCCGAGACCAATAGCTCGACCGTTTCGCGGTCGCGCAACCGCTGGAGCGCTCGCGAGATGTGTGAGATCCCAACGTCAGCGTCGGTCGCTATCTGTGACGGGGTCGCCGGGCCGACGGCCAGGCGTTTGAGCACCGCTGTCCGATACTGCGAGCTGATGACGAAACTCACGTCGTCCCAGTCCGGACTCATCGGCCCTCCGACCACCAGGGTCGCCCGTGTGTTTGCCGGCTTGCTTCCAGTTGTGCTACCGTGGTTTCCGTTCTGTTCATGAGTAGTTCGACTTGCTCCTGTGTTAGCCTGAACTTCCCACCCGAATAAACCGGTTTCGTCAGTTCAGGAGAGGGAGACACCGGTAAGTGCGTCATACATCGGGCCTCTCGGCCCTACTCAACAGTTACTGGCCCGTCTGTCCGCTGTAACTCCGGTGACAGCTCTACAGGTAAGTCGTACAGCGCCCGTACAAGAGTATGAGTCGGAAACAGCGGTCGGAGACGACGGGTGACTGGCAGGCGACTGGCGGGGCCGAGAATCGGGCTGGGGCCACCGCCGACGCGGTCTTTGGCATCCTCGCGCGGGCGACCAACCGGTACGCTCTCCAGTGTCTCATCGAGTGCGACCGCAAGGTGTCGGTCGACGAGTTCGTCGAGTACGTCGTGACCGCCACCGGTAACGACCCGGACGAGACCGTCGGGGAATTCCGCGGCTCCGTTTGCCGGAGCGCTGAGGACTCTACTGCGGAGTTCGAGCCTCACGGACCTCTACGATACGACCGCCAGACCCAGGCCGTTCAGTCGGCCGTACACACGTGACCGAGCGGTATCTGTCCCTTGCTCGCAAACGTCTCGACGGTTCGAAATAGAGGAGTAACTGTATTGTCTCTGTACCGGTCACGGGCTCGTGCTCGCGGCCGCTGGCTGTCACCTGTCCGTTAGTACCGTGTTACTGGCCGCAGGACCGTGATAACAAATCACTCCGAGGCGCCAGTAGACGTATGAGCAACACCCGAACAGGGGAGGACTGCGCGGTTGTCAGGAGCGGGAGGCTTGGCGTCCTGCACGAGAGAGGGGTTGTGGAGGCGGTCATCAACGACCGCGCTACAATCCGCCCGAACCCCGTCGTCTACACCGACATCTCCGTTGGTGACGATGGCGACATCGGCCACGCGGCGGCAGCCGCTCTCGGATGACGGCACAGCGTGGTCCGTCCCGCCCCCTGTGCCCGTATCGGAGGAGTTACTTGGGGCGTGGCGACGAGGGACAACTCCGTAGGGGTGGTCGAACGTGAGCGCCCCTACCGGTGGTGAGGTCCCCGACGCGCTAGCCGGGCGGCGCGTCCTCGTGACTGGCGGGGCTGGATTCGTCGGGAGCCGACTCGCCCACGGGCTGACTGACCGTTGTGAGGTCCGTGTGCTGGATGACCTCTCGGGGGGGTCCCAGGACGCAGTCCCGGACGACGCGACGCTCCGACAGGGGGATATCCGGGACAGAGAGACAGTCGAAGCCGCCACCGAGGGCGTGGATGTCATCTTTCACCAGGCGGGGCTCGTCAGCGTCTCCGAGTCGGTCGACCGGCCGGCCGCGACCCAGGCGACCAACGCGACCGGGTCGCTCAACGTGTTAGAGGCCGCCCGGCGTGCCGACGCGCGGGTGGTGCTGGCGTCCAGTGCAGCCATCTACGGCCACCCGGAGACGGTCCCTCTCGCCGAGGCCCACCCGAAACATCCCTCCTCACCCTACGGCGTCTCGAAGCTGTCGGCCGATTGGTATACCCGGCTGTATCAGGAGCTCTACGGGTTGCCGACTGTCGCGCTCCGCTACTTCAACGTCTACGGACCTGGGGCGACCAGTGACTACGCCGGCGTCATCGAGACGTTCTTGCAGCAGGCTACAGACGGCGGACCGCTGACCGTCCACGGGGACGGGGCACAGACCCGTGACTTCGTCCACGTTGACGACGTCGTCGCGGCGAACCTCGCAGCGGCGGTCACCGACGGTGTCGGCCGGGCGTACAACATCGGTACCGGGACTGCCCACAGTATCGCGGAACTCGCGGAACTGGTGGCGGAGGCCACCGGTGCTGACTTAGATGTCGTTCACACCGCCGGTCGGTCGGGCGATATCGACGAGAGTTGTGCCGACATCTCGCGGGCCCGTCGGGACCTGGGTTACGAGCCCACGCTCGGGTTGCGCACCGGTCTCGAACTGATCGCCCGACAGCGACTGTAGTCCCG
>CAZQZE010000073.1:0-10232 GCA_964597715.1 uncultured Halobacteriales archaeon | reverse complement strand
GCGTCCACCTCAACATCGGCGACGGCTCACTCGAAATCAGTGAACTCGCCTGAGCCCTCCGTCGATGCGTGACAGCCGGTGGGCGCTGTCGGGACCGAACAGGAGGTATAAGTGACTACTCTTCCGTCCTTCGGGTAGTGTGGTGGCGACCGAAACGGTTCTGCGGGCCCTGCTGAGTCTCGCGGGGGGGCTGCTCGCGGGCTGGGTCGCCGTCTCGGAGGGCAGACGCCTCCGGGACGGTGACGTCGTCTCGCGGGGGCTCTCCCTGCCGTTCGTGGCGACGGCAGTCGCCGTTGTCGTCGCCGTCGCCGGCAGCCTGCTCGTCCCGGTGGTCTACGGGACGTTCCCGTCGGGGTACGTGTTCGTTTCCCTCCTCCTGTTTGCGGTCCCGTGGACGGTGTTCGCGCTCCGGTACGCCGGCTGGGGCGCGCTGGTGACGCCCGGTCGCGTGACAGGTGCGGGTGCGGTCATCGTCGCCGGCCTGGCCGGGCTGCTGTTCGTCAATGTCGGTGGCGGCCTGTCGTCACCGCTCGAGGGTGTGTTCATCGCCTTCGTCAATATCCTGTTGTTCGCGGTCATCGGGGCGATGTTCGTCGTCAGCGGGCTGGTCGTGCTCTCGGCGTCCAGACACGGCAGCGTCCCGACAGCCGCGGGTATCGTCGTCACGCTACCCGTCGTCGAGACGATGATATTCGGCGCCGCCGGCACCGCACTCGGCGCCGCGTCGAACCGGCTGTTCAGCGGACTCCTGCTCGTGGTCCTCAGCGCGACACTGGTCGTGGCGGCCGACTACTACAACGTCCTCGACGTGCGCCCCGGTGCCAGCGTCCTCGGCGAGCGGACCCTCATGCGAGAGCTCGACGAGGCGGTGCTCGTGGTCGACGAGCGCGACACCGTCGCCCGGGCCAACCGGAGCGCGACACGGCTGTTCGGCGCCGATATCGAGGGGGCCGACCTCTCGGCGGTCTTCGGTCGGTCACTCGACGCCTTCGAGGCCGGCAGCCTCGAGTTGTGGACCGAACAGGGTAACCGCCAGTTCTCGCCCCGGGTGACGCGGCTCTCCGACGGGGCAACCGACTCGCTGGGATACGCGGTCACGCTGTTCGACATCACCGACCGCGAGATCCGACAGCAGCGGATCCAGGTGCTCAACCGTATCCTCAGACACAATATCCGCAACGATATCGACGTGATCAAGGCCCACTCCGAACAGCTCGCCGACGTTCCCGCGGCACCCACGGAGTCGGCCGTCACAATCCAGCAGACCGCCGACCAGCTGGCCACGCTCAGCCGCGACGCACGGCAGTTCCAGAAGCTCATGCGCCAGTCGACCGAACGCGAGTCCACGGTCCCGGCCGCCGATGTCGTCACCGACGCCGTCGAGACGGTCAGAGCGGAGTGGCCGGCGGCCGACGTGGCGGTCGACGCCGTGTCGACCCCCGTCGCCGTCAGCCGGAATCTGGTCCAGTACGCCCTGTCCAATCTCGTCGAGAACGCCGTCCAGCACAACGAGTCGGCGACGCCACGGGTCCGGGTGACTGCTGTCGATGCGGACAGTCACGTCGAGGTGACCGTTGCGGACGACGGCCCCGGGATCCCGGAGACGGAGCGGGCGGTCATCGAGACCGGCGGGGAGGACCAGTACTCCCACAGCACGCAGTTCGGCCTCTGGAGCGCGAACTGGGCGGTCCAGGCCGTCGGCGGCGAGTTCGAGATCGGCGAGAGCGACCTCGGCGGCGCGGCAGTCCGGGTCACGCTCCCCCGTGGCGCCGACAGCGTCCCCGAGGGCGAGTGAGGCTGCGCCATTGGGCGTGATTTACCTCGCCTCGCTGATAGCTCCGACAGTGCGGTCGTCGGACCCGTTGCCCAGTCGCGGCGCTCACAGCCCGTATGGGTCGAACTCGGGTCTCGTCTCCGTTCCTCGCGGGCAGTCGTACTGCTCCCGGAACCGGTCGGCGAGCGACCGACCGCGCTCGGTGAACAGGAGGGCAACGCCGTAGGGTGTCGAGAACGACCTGGCGTCGGTGGGGTCGGGGTCGAGAAAGAGCGCCTCGGCCGCCGGCTCCCCGACACCTGACACCGAGTCGAGTTGCTCCTCCAGGGGCAGTAACCCCGTCAGGACGCTCGGGACGAAGGCCCCATCGGGCAACGGGTCCCGGGGCTGGACGACGCAGGCACCGACGGCGGTGCCGTCCTCGGAGAGCACGGTCGACACCGGCGCCGTCGCGCCCGCTGTCCACGTCTCTCGCGCGACAGCAGGGGGCTGTGTGTCGACGGCAAACCCCATCTCGACTCCGCCGGCGCGCTCGAGCCGCCGTATCCGCCACGGTTCGTCCTCGGCAGCAGGGTCGCCCTCCAGTGTCGCCGTCAGCAAGTCTCCCGTCACCAGCTCGTCGACCCGTTCCTGCAGGTCACCGTACCCGGTCTGGTAGACCGTGTACAGCGTCGCTGACTCGACGGCCTGGAGGTTGATATGTGGTACCGACTCCGTGACGCGGTAGACGCGAAACTGCCCCGAGCGTTCGGCCATATCCGGCCTACACGGTCACGGGTGCTGTACCCGTCGGTTCCGGCCGCGACCGGAGGGCGTCGCTGTCGACAGGTCCGGGGATAGGTCGGTCCGGTGGGCTGTCGTCGGACGGGCTCCCCCGTGGGGTCGTTCCCACGACATGATGCGAGAGCCGCCGGGAAACGCCAGTCGCCCGACATCACCCACAGAGTGTTGGGTGTACTCTCACCCGGTGACGGCGGCTACACACGGGCGTGTGCGTCGTTACGGCGGTACTGACACAGTCGAGCAGCGTCCAACCGGGCCTGGTCAATATTGTGGGTGCTACGATCGGGGGTGGGGGGATTCTGCTCGCTATCGCGTGGGTCGTCTATCTCTACCGGTAGTCCGAGACGCCGGACGGTCGCCGGCGTTGTGTCGTGTCAGATAGCGACAGCCTACCGGCGGCGAACCCGTGCTCGTCGCGCACCGTCGGCCGCGGTCGAGGCTCGTCGGAATAAACGAGGAACGAGTGGCCGCCCCGAGCTATCCGCTCAGTCGTCGGTCTGGCTGCCGGTCATCATCGGCCCGGTCGGGACGCCGGTCGCGCCGCTCAGGTAGCCCAGTGCGGCGCCCCAGCCGGCGCCGAATCCGGCGCCAGCCGGACCGAACGCCGCTCCGAGTTCGGCGCCCTGCAGGGCACCCTCTCTGGCCTGTTCCAGCGCCTCCTCGGGGTCCATCCCCGCCAGCATCGTTTCGTTCACGTCCACCCCCATCGTCATCATCTCCTCCATCGCCTCCGCCATGTCCGTGTCGGTCTGGCCGTAATCAGTCATTGTCTTCGTCTGAGCGTATGTGCCCGAACGTCCTAACTGATCTGTGAGTCCCGTTATCAAGACGGCAGGACACCCGTCGCCCGCGTCGAGCCGTCGACGCCACAGCCCAGGCGCTCGGGGCGCAGTCGGTCTACCCGGTCTCGTCACGCCACCGCAGCGAGTTTTCGTTCAGCTCCTCCACGACCGGCTGTCCGCCCTCCAGCATCCGGTCCGCGATCCCGATTGCTTCGCGTAGCTCCTCCGGTGACAGGTGCTCGTAGGCCGGCCGGCCATCGACGTGGCTGTACCACTCGTCCTCGAACAGGTTGTCGAGGACGACACGTCCGAAACAGTGGTCGAGGTGGATCGGCCACCCCTCGCTGTCCTGTGCGCTCTCGGGCAGTCGCTCGTTCACCATCCGGTCGTACCCCTCGCGGAGGGCGGAGATATCCTCGCCGTCCAGCGTCTCCTGGCTCATAGGATAGGTAGGGGTTCGAGCGGTTTCACCGCTTCGTCGGCGGAGTCCACCGCAGTCCCCGTGCGGGTCTTGGGAGTCCCGACGCGCCGATAGACACTGTCAGACGACTGAGACCGGCGCCGTGCGTCGTCGGAGTCACGTTCGCCGCAGGGGCGGCGGTCGGTGGAGCACGCCGGCCCTGCTGTTCGGTCTGGTGCTCGCAACGGCCCACGGTCCGGGCCGGAGTGTCGTCTGCAGTCGCCGGACGGTCCTTACAGTGACCCCTGGCTAATCGCCCGCGCTCGGGTCGCTGCCGGATTGACGGTCGCCCTGACCGTCATCCGGCCGGTCCGCGAGGGTTCGGACGCGCCGGATACGCTCCGGAATGGGCGGGTGGTCGTAGTGGAACGTCTCGTACCACGGGTGCGGGAAGGGGACCGAGAGGTTGTCCGAGGCCAGCGTCGAGAGCGCGCGGGCCATCGCTGCGCCGTCGGTCACCTCGACGGCGTAGGCGTCCGCGTCGCGTTCGTACTGCAGTGACACGTAGTTCTCGAGCGGGCTCGTCAGGCGGTTGAGCGGCGCCAGCAACAGGACGCCGAGAAACAACCCGACGTACGGCGTCTGCGGTGCCGCGACCGGGAGATACACGATGCCGGACGCGACCAGCCCACCGAGCGCGGCAAAGACGACGGCCAGCCGCAGCGCCGCGAGCCCGATGAACTTCCAGATGTGCCCCTCACGCCAGTGGGCCAGTTCGTGTGCGAGGACGCCCTGTATCGCCGCCGTGTCCATGCCATCGACGAGTGTGTCGTAGAGGACAACACGCTTTGCGGGGCCGAACCCGACGAAGTAGGCGTTCGAGTGCCCGGTCCGTGTGCTCGCGTTCATCTCGTACACCTGTTCGGTCCGGTAGCCTGCGGCGTCGAACACCGCGTCGACGGCCGCTTTGAGGTCGCCGTCACCCAGCGGCTCGAAGTCGTAGAACAGCGGGTCGATGACCCGCGGTTTCAGGACAGTGAACGCGACGATGGCCCCGATAGCCAGTGCCCAGGCGGCCGCCGGCCACACCGGCACCGTCGTGACGAACCACACGACGGCGACGCCGAGTGGCACCACCAAGGCTGTCGACACGACCGTCTGGAGGGCCCAGTCGCGCAGCCACAGCCCGGGACTCCGCTCGTTGAACCCGTATATCTCCTCGACGACGAACGTCTCCACGAGGTCGAACGGCACGCCGACGAGTCGTGTCGCCAGTAACACCCCGGCGACGAACACCGCCGTCTCGAGGAGCACGCTGTCGAGCCCTGCCAGGGCGGCCGTCGCCTCGCCGAACACCCCGGAGAACAGCACCAGCAGGAGGACGCCGAGGGTGACCCACGAGCGAAGCGCCCCGACGCCGGCCGACAGCCGCTCGTACGCCAGTGCCCGCTCCGGGTCGTCGATCCCCAGTTCCTCGACCACCCACTCCCGCTCGGCCGCGACGGTCCGTTCCTGATGTCGCAGGTTCAGGACGGAGAGCACGGTAAAGAACGCCTCCGTTCCCGCCAGGAGAACCACGAACAGGACGCCGGCAACGAGTGTCGCCATACCTCGATAAGGGCCTCGACGGCCAAAAACCACCGTTTCGAGGCCACTGCTCTCTTTTCGCGAGAGGGCGACTCCGGCGAACGCTCGCCGGCGACGGGCTCCGGTGGCTACTCGCGTGTGACCTCGGTAGTGTCGCCGTCCCGGACGGCTGTGAGGTCGCCCTCGAACACGGCTCTGGCCTGTGCTTCGAGCGTCTGCTCGTCGCCCTCGTGTCGCGGGGAGATGTGGGTGAGCCAGAGCCGCCGGCTCCCGGACTCCGAGGCGACCCGCCCCGCCTCTGTCGCGGTCGAGTGCCCGGTCGACCGGGCTCTCTCTGCCTGCTCCTCGGCGAACATGGCGCTGTATATCAGCAGCGAGGCGTCCGAGGCGGCCTCGACGACATCGGCGGTCGGTCTGGTGTCGCTCGTGTACACTATCTTCCGTCCGGGCTTCGGGTCCGACAGCACGTCCCCGGGCTCGACCGTCCTCCCGTCGTCCGTCACGACGGCGTGCCCGTTCTGCAATTTCCCGTACTTCGGTCCGGGGTCGAGGCCGAGCGCCCGCGCCTCCTCGGCCAGGAACTCTCGCCTGTCCGTCTCCTCGGCCACGAACCCGTGTGAGTGCTCCGTGTAGGGCGTGCTGAAGGCCCGAACGGTATACTCGTCCGTGCGTATCGCCGGCTCACCCTCGCCGTATCCGTGGACGTCGACCGTGTAGGTGGGCCACCCGTAGGCACCCTCGATGGTCTCGCGGGCCCGCTGGGTCCGGTGCTCCGGGACGTAGATATCGAGGGGTCTGTCACGCTCGTTCATCTCCAGGGCCTGGACGAGGCCGGGCAGCCCGAGGGTGTGGTCCGCGTAGAAGTGGCTGATGAACACGGCATCGACGTTCGGGGAGGCGTCGTACCGCATCAGCCGCTGCTGGGAGCCCTCGCCGCAGTCGAACAGGACCTCGTCGCCGAACAGGCTCAGATGGACGCAACTGGTGCCGTACTGTGCGGTCGGGAGACCGCCACTCGTGCCGACGGCCGTCACTCGCATACACGGGTGTAGGGCCAGACCCGGCTAAAACGCACGCATCCAAGCCTGTCGACACTCACGCCGGTTCCGAACGGGCGGGCGCTCCCGGCCCCGAGACGCCGATGACCGGGCGTCGGGGGTGAACCGATAAATAGCGCCGGGGCTGTGGGGAGTGTATGTCACTCGACCACGAGCCGCGGGTGCCGTTCATCGACGAGCGCGACCAGCTCCCGGCCGAAGGCCGTTCGCACTACGACGCGCTCACCGAGAGTCGCGGCGAGATTCAGGGGCCGTTCGGGGTCCTCCTGCACAGCCCCGAACTGGCCGGCCGCGTCGGACGCCTGGGCGCGTACGTCCGCTTCGAGAGCACAGTTCCCGACAGCGACCGGGAACTGGGTATCCTCACGACGGCGCGTGCGTTCGACTGCGCCTTCGAGTGGGCGGCTCATGCACCTATTGCCCGTGAGGCCGGCGTCACCGAGGCGACGCTCGAGGCCGTTGTCGATAGGGACTTGGGCCGGCTTGGCGACCGCGAGGCGAGTATCGTCCGGTACGGCCAGGAACTGTTCGGCGACCACGCGGTGTCACGGGAGACATACGACGCCGCCGAATCGGAGTTCGGGGCCGAGGGCCTCGTCGAACTGACGGCGACGATGGGGTACTACGCGATGCTCGCCTGCGTGCTCAACGGCTTCGAGGTAGTCCCCGCGACGGGCACACCGCTCGACGGCGCATGAGGCTGTGCCGGGTCACACCCCCGAGTGACGTATTACAGTCTGTCGGAGACAGGGTAGTATGCAAGGGAGCACCGGCCACCGTGGCTGAGCCACGGGAGTGGCTGCGGTACTCACGGCCGCCGCCGCGGTATCCCGGCGGCGGCTTGACGACAGGTTAAGTAGCTCACGCTCCTTACCCATACTATTGCCAGTGCCAGTCGTCGGTGAGACACAGACGTACAGCGTCGCGGACCCGAACAGGGTTCCCTGGGTCCTGGGGACACACCTGCATCCCGGGGTCGGCCCCGTCGGACGAGCGCCGGAGGGGTCACGTGTCCTGATGATCGAGGCACACGACTTTGCTCGGCGAAAGCCGTACCACCACGACAAGCTCACGCTCGTCTTTAGCGGGATGCGCCACTTCAGAGACGAACTCCGGGAGCGTGGCTACGAGGTCGAGTACATAAAGGCCGACACGTTCGGCGACGGGCTACAGACGTACTTCGAGCGGTACCCGGACGACGAACTCGTCCAGATGCGGTCGCCGAGCCACCGGAGCGCCGACACCTTCGAGGGGCTGGTGTCGGCGGCCGGCGGTCGACTCGACGTCGTCCAGAACGAGCTGTTCGTCGGGACGCGGGAGGCCTTCGACGAGTGGTCGAACACCACCGACAAGGACCCGTTCAGACACGAGACCTTCTACCGGTGGATGCGCCGGGGGACCGGCGTGCTGATGACCGACGACGGCGACCCTGTCGGCGGCGAGTGGAACTACGACGGCGAGAACCAGGAGTTCCCCCCCGAGGAGTGGGAGTCACCGCCGGTCTACTCGCTGGACCACGACGAGCTGACCGAGCAGACAAGCGAGTGGGTGACAGAGGAGTTCGACGTCTGGGGTGCCGAGGACACGCTCGTCTGGCCGGTCACCAGAGCACAGGCACAGGCAAAGCTCGAACACTTCGTCGACAACCGGCTTCCGGAGTTCGGGCCGTATCAGGACGCGATGCGCAGCGACGACTGGGCGATGGCACACGCCCTGTTGGGCTCGTCGATCAACACCGGTCTGCTCCACCCCTGGGAGGTTGTCCAGGCAATCGAGGACGCCTACCACGAGCGCGAGGATATCCCGCTGAACTCGGTCGAAGGGGTGTTGCGCCAACTCATCGGCTGGCGGGAGTTCATGCGACACGTCTACCGCCACACGATGCCGACACTCGACGAGGCCAACCAGCTGGACGCCCCACACGACCTGCCGGAGTTCTACTGGGACGGCGCAACGAACATGGAGTGTCTCCGGCAGACAGTCGGAGACGTCAAAGAGCGTGGCTACTCACACCACATCCAGCGGCTGATGGTGCTCGCAAACTTCGCCACGCTGTGGGGTGTCGAGCCAACGCAACTGAACGAGTGGTTCAACGCGACCTACGTCGACGCGTACCACTGGGTCACGACACCCAACGTCATCGAGATGGGGCAGTACGGCGAGGGTGTCTTCGCCTCGAAGCCGTACGTCTCCTCGGCCAACTACATCGACAAGATGAGTGACTACTGTGGGGACTGTCACTACTACAAGACGAAGGATACGGGCAACAGGGCGTGTCCGTTCAATGCCCTCTACTGGGACTTCCTCGACAGAAACGAGGACCAGCTTCGGTCGAACCACAGAATGGGGCTGATGTACAGTCACGTCGACTCGAAGCAGGACAGCGACGAGATGGACGAGATACAGGCCCGTGTCGAGGAGTTGCGAGAGAAGAACAGCTACGGCGAACTGTGATGCTGGCTGTGGGTGGGACTGCTCTGTGTGCCGGGCACCCGACCGATACCGGCGGCCGTAACTGAGAGAAGCGGTCCTCTGCTCGGGGGTGAGGAAGTTGTTGAGAGACCTACAGCCGACAGTATGAGTCGGTTGCAGGTGTGTGGCCCTGCTGAGACCCTCAGCAACTGAGAGGGTGTCGGGACTGTACTGAACGGGGTGTCTTCGGTACTGGTTGTGTGGCCGGGTCGGTTCGGTCGGCCGTCTGCTGGGTTCTCACCGGCGTACACTCTGTCGTGGGACCGACAGCCAAAGCCGGCGAGGGCAAGGACGGCTGGCGTGTCGACGTCAGCTACCCCGAGGACCGGCAGCAGGCCGAGCGGTTGTTGCAGGGTGAGGCGGGGGAGACGGCCGAGGCGGCCACGAAGTAGCGGAAGACCGAAATGCCAGGGAGTGTTCGACCTTTGCCGGCCCTACAGAGTCTGGCTACGGGACGGTCACGAGCCACCCGACGCCTCTTTCTCGCCGGGCTGTAATACGTGTGTATGTCCGATGCGGATACAGCGAATGACGACCTTAGACGACGAGTATCAACAGCAGGGTGACGGAGACGTTTCTTGAGGATATCGACGCGACGTGGCGGGGCGAGGGGTACAACAGCCGAAGCGAGTTCATCCGGGATGCAGTCCGGCATCCGGACCTGACACGGGAGAGTTGGAAGGAGATCGCCGCCGTCGAGCACGCCCGCCGGACGGGCGACAGTGACCACGAGGAGAAGGTATTGGATATCTACACTATCGAACGACGCGGTGGCGCGTACACGGCCGATGACGATTGACTCCGCGAGCGGAGCCGGCCACAGCCGTCTGCAGCCCACGTGGCGGAAATCCGTAGATCCGGCGACTTTTTGTCCGGTGCGGGGCAGTCGTCAGTAATGACGATTCTCGTTACCGGCGGTGCGGGATTCATCGGCGGCCACCTCGCCCAGCGGTTTCTGGAGGGCGGCCACGACGTGGTCGTCCTGGACTCGATGCACCCCTACTACGACCTGCGGATCAAGGAGCACACCCTCGACGCCCATCGGGAGACGGCCGACCGGAGCGGTCAAGAGTACGAGTTCGTCGAGGGTGACGTGCGTGATGCCGAGCTCGTCGAGGAATTGGTCGCGGACGCGGCGTACGTCTACCACCAGGCAGCCCGGGCAGGCGTCCGTGACAGCGTGGAAGAGCCCCGAACGTACGACGAGGTGAACGTCGACGGGACGCTGAACGTGCTGGACGCGGCCCGCGAGCACGGCGTCGAACGCGTTGTTGTCGCTTCCTCGTCCTCGGTGTACGGCGGCCGCGAGGAGTACGTCCCTTTCGCCGAGACCGACCCGACGCTGCCGGTGAGTCCCTACGGCGCCTCGAAGCTGG
>CAZQZE010000072.1:0-10279 GCA_964597715.1 uncultured Halobacteriales archaeon | reverse complement strand
CCGTTCCTCTCGAATCCAGTCAGCGGCGATACCGACCTTAGTTTGGCTGTTCCGGTCGCCGATACTGCCGACTGTCCCGTCGTGACGAGACTCGCCACCCCGGAATGGCGAGATTCCTCACGGACCTACAGCCGGCAGTGTGGGGCGATAGGAGAGCCGACCCGACCCCGGACCTCCCGCCGTCCGCTACGCCGGGTGCGGTTTCGAGCGCGAGGCCGTCAGTTCCGACCGACCCACCACGGCCGGGCGGGGATTCGACCCGTTGTGGCGGCTGACGGGGGGCAGGAACAGGCCAAAGTTCGTGACGGACTCGGCACGCACCCCGGGCGGGTGACCGAGCGAACGTCTCCGCTCAGACCCCTGGTGTGCAAGAGAAACAGCGAGTACAATAGTGCCTCTGTCAGAGCCAGTCGTCCGGGAGTTCGTCCTGGTGTTCGTCGATGACAACCAGCAGTGGCGCGATATCGCCCCAGTTGGGGCCTTTGCTTATCTCGTTTGTCTCCTGGTCCCACCTGATGAACCCCTTACTTTCGAGTTTTGGCAGGTGGTTGTGGACGAGTTCGGTTTCGAGGACATCCGGCTCAACATCGTCCGAGACAACGTTCAGCGGGTCCCGGTCGTCGTCGTCCTGTGGGTTGTGCTCCAGCAGCGAGAGCAGTAACTGCCGTCGATACGGGTCAGACAGCGCCGCAAACATGTCGTCAACGTTCACGCTCACACCGGACGCCTGTATGACCCGGTGGTATATGACCTGACGACTTGGTGGACAAAGTTTCGCCCCCGGGGCGTCTGTGGATGCCTATCAGGAGCCCTCTCACCGAGGGGGCCGGCCGCGCGCGGCGTGGACCGCCCGTCCCGCTCACACACTGTCCGCCCGGCTATCTCATCGCATACCTGACATCGGTGGACCCCAGTTCGTGGTTTCAGTGTCGATTCGCTCTACGGAGGTCTGACACGCGCCGCAGGTTCGTTGCCCCGCGGCAACGTAGACCTGTTGACACTCGGGGCAGCTGTACAGGGACGGTGGTGCGTCGGTGTCCGTCGTCTCCGGTTCTGTTGAAGCCACACGCGCTACCCCTCGGTCGGTGTTGCCCTCGCTGCCCTCCCCCGCTGTGCTGGTTGACTCCCCGTCGCTCGGCGATGGTGTCAGCTGCCTGAACACCCGTTTCGCCCGATTGAACATGGCTTACAGGAGGTGATCACTGGCTCTCGTGGATACCAGTTGAGCATGGAACACCAACCCCCGCGTAGGTCCCGAGCGCCCCGGTGTCGACCGTCCGGCTGTCCTGTCACACACTACTGTCTCGAACACCGAAGCGCGTGGTAGTTGCACAGGCCGTGTGAGGGCCTGAGCGGCGGTGAGGGGGGCAGGTCACCGGGGTCTGCCCCGAGCATCCCTACGTAGCACGGGGGTGCTACTGTCGGGTTTCAACAGAGTGGGTCGCTCTACTCCGTATTGTCAAAGTGATTGTCGATCTCCTTGTCGGAGAAGTTGTCTAAGTCGTCAGCGGACAGCGCACCATCGGTGACGTGGCCGCCGAGGTCGTCGAATATCACCGGCTCGTCCGGTGCGTCGATCTTCGCCATCTTCTGTGCGTGCTGTTTTCCCCAGTAAAATCCCAGAAGCAACATCCCGACCAATATTGGGATGAAAAGCGGGAGGAGCCGGAGAATCACAGCAATCCCCCCTGCAGGACAGTCCGTAGTCGTCGTCTGTTCCTCCTGTGCATAGTTCCCTGATGCAGGCAGCTTGTACTTGCAAATCGGGCCCTATATACTACGGTATGACAGTCCGTATCATGACCGGCGTTACCGGTACTCGCGTGTCGCTTCCGTCCGCCGAGTCGCCGTATCCGCGTTCCGCTCACAGAGACGCCGAGAGTGAGACACCGGCGGGCCGGCTCCGAGAACGTGCCGCGTGCCGGCCCTCAACCGTGGTCGACGGCGGTCCACGGGCCGGAGTCTCACACACCAAGCACACGCGCAAAGTGGGTGGCCACCCACAGTAAAATTAGTGCCCCACACGCATCACTAACCGCGAAGCTACCACAAAGACACTCAACTGTGCCAGTCGTGGGGCACACACTTACTCCGAGGGTAGTGCGCATCAGCCGCCTGTCCGGACCCGTGGTGCGGTAGATAGCCGTGTCCGCCCACCAGTACCAAACGACCGGAGCGCCTGCCAGTTCAGACAACGTCGGCCGCGGCAACCGCCTCGTGGTCGAACGAAGTCAGGGTGCGTCCGCTCGCGAGTCTCACCCGGCTTCTCACAGGTCAGGTTCCTCAAGACGAATCGGCTCGCCTCCAACGCCCGTCCGGACCGACACAGAGGGCCCGGTGTGTGCTCACCGCTACGCCTCTCGACGCCCGGCTCTATACACGGTCGGTTATCAACGCCGAAGACGCCCGCTCCGGGGCCCACGCCGACCCCGACCGGCCGCTTCACGGGTGTGTCCACGGGCGTCTCGGCGACTCCACTGTCGTACCGTTCGGGTTTCACTCGCCGTGCTCTCAGCCGGTCTAGCTACTCCACGCTCGGACGGGGTCCGCACGGTCCCGGCGGAGCGTCTCCGGTGTGTCGTCGGTCCCTCGGGAACACCGGTAGGCTGGCGTCCGTGATGTGGCTCTGCGTGTCGAGGCACGCCGTCGGTATCCGGAGAGACGCGGCAAGAGGCACAACGGGGACAGTCTGCCGGCGTGACGGTGCGTACACCCGGTTTCGGTGCCGTCGGTATTCCCGCCCGACCAGTGCTCAGACGTCTACGGACATCTCCCCCGAGGCGAGACAGGCTGAGAGACACGTCTCCGGGTCGTTGTCGATGCGGGCTGTCCACTCGTTCCAGAACTCTCTGTCGAGCGAGCCGACCTGTTCGTCGTCGACCCGGATGATAACCTCTCGCTCGGTGACCTCTGTCTCCACGTTCATGTTATACGTTGTCATGTGCGGAGCACACATGAATCCTGTGCCGACGTGTCCGGCTCTCGGCCGGACCCGGACGGTACCGGTTCGGTCAGCCACCCACCCGTGAACGGGTGGGTTTGCCGGTGGGACTCCCGGGTTTCCCGCCCCCGACTCGAAAGCCCCAGGCCCGCTCCTCTCTGAGAGTCGGCTTTCTCAGGTGGCTTTGCGTCGGGAGTCGGAGAGACTCGGTCAGTATCCCCCGACTCCGGGGCTGGCTGACAGACAGCCCGTTCCACCGACCACCGCTGGGTCTGTGGAACGTATCTGACTCTGTCTCTCGGAGTCAGATAACGAGTACGCGCGTCTCCCACGGCTGCGGCCGTGGGCTTTCGCGCTGGGAGCGCTGTGACCCGGGTGTGTGCCGACGAGCCACTCCCCGCGGGTGGCAGCGTCTGCCTGCCGGCCCCCTGTGGGTTGGGGCGACCTGTGCTCGGTATCCCGGAACGTGACGGAGGCGGCTACCCAGTCTCATGCCTGGCCTCACGGCGGACAGCGTTGACCGCGCCGCCGAGCAGGATGACGATACTGGCAAAGTACAGCCACGTGACAAACAGGAGGACGGCGCCGATCATCCCGTACGCCGCGTAGCGGGCGGCGTGTGCCGCGTAGAGCCGAAACCCGACCTGTAGGAGCATCCACCCGCCGGCGGCGACGACCGCCCCCGGAAGTATCTCGCGTACCGACACGTCGACCGGCGGGAGCACGTAGTAGACCGGCAGGAACGCAACGCCAAGCAGGACACTCAACAGTAGCGACCCGAGGACATCGACAAAGGGAAACTCGAGCGGTAACACCGAGAGGACGACGCCGACGGCGACCACCAGCCCGACGGCGAGTCCAATCCCAACCACAACGACGAGACCGTTCCTGACCTGTTCGAGCAGCGATGTCCTCAGGTCGTCGAGGTACAGCTCGTCGAAGGCCTGGTCGAGGCCGCGAAAGAGCTTCAGCGCGCTCCAGGCCAGCCCGAGGAACCCGACAGCGGACGCAGCCCCCCGGCCGGCGGTCTGTGTAAGTGCCTGTGTCACACTGTCCTGGCCCGCGGACGACAGCTGCTGACCGAGGATACCCGTCACCCGGCCCGCCAGCGCGTCGCCGCCGACGAACGACGCCACCGCCACAGTGAGCAGTATCAGCGGGATGACCGAGACGAAGGTGTAGAAGGCAATCCCGGCCGCCAGGTACGTCAGATTGCGGTCAGCCGCGAGGGCGACGACACCGCGGACGGTCAGGCCAACACGCTCCAGCGGAGCGGGAACGTACCGACCGATCCCGGTATCACTACTCATCGTAGGTTGTGCACACAGATACCGGTCGCCCCACCCGGGTAGTTATTTGACACGTATCGCCCAGGGGCGGCAAACCCGGGCAGGACAAACACGAATAGGCCGGGATTGTCGGGGGAACGACGGGCCGACTGCGGGTCCGGCCTGACGACGACCGGCAGGGGGTGTGGCCCTGCACTCGCTTGGGCCGTGACCCCCCTCCATTTCAGTCCCCTCTCAGCTCGTCCATACACTCGGCGCAGACGTTCATCTCACCCTCCGGCCCGGCGAGGTCCTCCTTTCGGTGGTCGATTGAGTCGACCACCTCCTCGGCGATAAGCTTCGGCGTGACTCTTTCTACCCCGTCCACGTCGCGGCCACAGCGAGCACATTCGACCACGAAATCAGACAGCGAGACCACAGAGTAGTATCATTTACCCAAATTCCGCAAGTAACACCATCCTATTGCCCTCGGTCGGCTGCGCTCTCTCATCGGGCCTCGGCGCGGTCCTCCGAGCGATGGCGGCCGGCTGGAGGGTCGCTCGCGGTGACGGGGACGGTCCGGATTCGCCCGAAGGCCTAACCGGCTCGGCCGTCAACTCGTTGATACGTGCACCTCATCGCTCACCGCGGGTTCGACGGGCAGTACTCGGCGAACACCGTCGCGGCCGTCAACGGAGCCGCCCCACAGGCCGATATGATCGAACTCGACGTCCAGCGGTGTGGCTCCGGGGAACTGGTCGTCGCACACGACTCGCTCATCGACATCGATGCCGACGGGATAACCGAGGTTGAGGACCTCGACGCGGCAGCACTCGCCAAACTCGACGCCCACGGCGGCGAGGGCATCCAGACGCTCGACGTGGTCCTTGACGCGGTCCCTGAGGACACGGGCGTAAACCTCGAACTGAAACAGGAGGGCATCGTCGAGCACGCACTCGAGTCAGCGCGCTCGACCCCACACCACGTCATCGTCTCCTCGTTCGACGCGGAGGCGGTCCGAGCGGTCAACGCGGGGGACGACGACGGTGTCGACCTCGCATATATCCTCGGTCTGACCCCCACCGACGACCTCGCGGTTGCGGTGACGACCGACTGCGAGTACGTCCACCCGAACGCGTGGCTGTGTCTGTTCACCGGCATCGTCGGGGACGCCCACGACGCGGGGCTGGCGGTTAACGCGTGGACCGTCGACTCCCGCGCCGGGGCGTGGGCCCTCTCCTACCGGGAGGTGGACGGCCTGATCGCCAGTTCCCCCCACGTCACCGGGTGGGTCAACTGAGTGCCGCGGACACGGAACACAGTCACGAGACGCCCACCAGGCCGTCTCACCCGTCTGCGCCCCTGTTGCTGTCTGCCTGTTGCTGGTCCCGATAGGTTACCGATACCGACACCGGCTGGTCGAGGTGCTGCCCGATGTTCGTGGCCAGATCACCGGCGAGTGTCGGATACACCGTGCCTACCGGCCGGCTGAGAACGAGGGTCACATGCCGTTCGTTCGCGTCGACGCCGGGGACCGCAAACCCCGTCTGCACGCTCCGGACGGCGAGGGCTGCGTACCGCTCCTGTTCGAGTGTGTCCGAGACGCCCGTGGTGACCTGCCGGTCGGCGGCCGTCTGCTGACCGACGACTGTGCCGGCCCCGACCAGGGCGACGAGGAGCACGGCAACCGCGAGGGCGGTCGGCAGATACTGGCGACGGACGGCGGTGTCGGACTGCCCGCGCCCCCCGGTTGGACGGTACCCCAGCAACCAGAGAACCAGAAAGCCGGTGAGATTGATCGCCGTGACGTTGACCACGAGCAACACGAACGCACCTGTCGCGACCGACAGGACGCTCCAGGCGATACCGATACCCACCGCAGCAGCGGCCGGAATGAGCGCCGCGGCGATCATCACCCCGACGAGCGACACCGGGAGTGCCGTTGCGAGACCCAGGGCACCGGCCGCCCCCGCACAGAGCCCGACCGTCATCGAGAGAAAGCCCGGACTAATGCGCTGGCCGACCTGCTCGATGCTCTCGACCTGCAGGAGCGGCGAGACGAATGACACCTGCCTGAGGGCGACCCCAAACAGGGTTGCGGCGACGATTGCCAGCCCGAGGCCGACGACCTGCTCGACGAACCCCCGTCGCACGAGCGGCCCGTCCCCGATGGCGATGCCAACACTGCCGGCCAGCACTGACCCGACCTGTGGGGCGATAACCATCGACCCGACGACGATGGCAGGCGAGTTCAGCAGAAGGCCTGCCGTCGCCACGAGTGCGCTGAGCACAGACATCGCGTAGTACGACGTCCGAGAGGGGTTCAGCCCGAGGGCACGGCCCCGTATCTCGTCGTGGCCGATCCGTTCGTCCCCGTCCTCGGCCTCCTCGGACGGGCGGTCGGCGTCCGCTGTCGTCGCAACCTCGGCCCGGAGCAGGACAGTGTAGCTCTCACTGTCGACGCCTGCCTCCGCCAGCGCGTCGAGGACAGGGTCGACGGTATCGGCCTCGACCGGGAACTGGAGGAGTTCGGTCTCGTCACTCTGCGTTTCCGGCGTGAGGACGTAATCGAGCGAGCGACTCTCGAGAACCGCGAGCACGCCGTCACGCCGCGAGGTCGGGATGGTCACCTGGACTACCCGCATTGCTACGATGAGTCGCGGCCCGCATATCGATACGCGCCCGTTACCGGCTGAATAGGAGCGGCCAAACGGACCACGACCGCCGGTCCGGTACCCTGAGGGGCTATCGACCACCTCGCTGACCGCCTCAGACCGCTCACGGCAACTGTCGGACCTGTCGGGAGGCGGTAGGAAACGTCAGGTGTTCTGTGGGTGTTCCCCCGCGAGGCCGGCACCGACCACAACCGGGTCGAACCCCACGTGTTCCGTCGAGAGTCTCCGCGGCGACCTGCCTCTCGTTCGCGGTGAATAACGCCCCACAACCGCTCGGCGCCCTGTCTCCGGTCAACAGGGGACGGTCTCGACGAGCCGCTCACCGCGCTCGGTCTGTGGGACAACCGCCGGGACGTCGACAGGGGTGTCGTCCTCGCTGACGGCGACCATCGTGAAGCAGGCCGAGGTGGCCCGGATGGCCTCCGTCTCGCGTGGGTCGCGGCTCTCGACGTTGACCCGGACCCCGAGGCTACTGGTGCCGGTCTCGTAGACGTACGCCGACAGCGTCGCGACGTGGCCGACCGGGATCGGGTTCCGGAAGTCGACGCTCCCGATGTGGGCTGTGACACAGGTCGTGCCCGCAACGGTCATCGCCGCGATGGCCGCCAGTTCGTCCATCAGTCGCACCATCTCCCCGCCGTGGGTGTTCTCGTAGTTGTTTGCCTGGTTTGGCTGGATCCGCTCTGTCGACTCCACGTACGAATCGAGCACTGAGACTGCCATAGGTTACCAAGGAGGCTGGGAACAATGAATCCGTGGATACGACGACCGGGTGTCGTGTCGCTCGACGGCAACTCGCCCCGGGTGGGTCGCCGTCACCCGCCCCGGAACGTCGGCTCACGACCCTCCAGAAACGCGTCCATCCCCTCGGACTGGTCGTGGGTGTCGAAGCAGGCGGCGATGAGTTCCATCGTGTGGTCGATACCCCGCTCGACACCGACCGACCGCCAGGCCCGAAACGCCTCCTTCTGGCGGCGCAGGACGAGCGGGCTCTTTCCCGCGAGGGTCTCCACGCGGTCCGCGAGGGCCGCGTCGTGCCCCTCGGCCGGAACCGCGCGGTTGACCAGCCCCAGGTCGGCGGCTTCCTCGCCCGAGACGGGCTCGCCGGTGTAAATCAGCTCTTTCGCCGCCTGGAGCCCCACCAGCCGGACCAACAGTCCGCCCTGGATCCCGGTGACCAGGCCGACATCGACCTCGGGCAGGCCGAGTGCGGCCTCCTGCTCGGCGACCCGAAAGTCACAGGCCATCGCGAGTTCGAGGCCGGCCCCGAGCGCGTAGCCGCCACAGCCACAGACCGTGACCGCACCGGCGTCCCTGACGTTCCGGATAGCCCCCCGCAGGTCACGGAGCACGGTCCGGGCCTCCGTCGCCGAGTGGTCCCGCACCGCGTCGAGTTTGAGCCCGCCGGTCAGCCCGTCGCCGCCGCCGGTGACGGTGAGGACCGCCACCGCCGGGGGCACGTCGGCTGCCGTCTCCCGCAGGTCGCGGATCAGCGCGGGGCTCAGGAGGTTCAGGTCGCCCGCGGAGAGTTCGAGGTGAGCGACGTGGTCGCGGTCCGGGTCCCGAGAGAGTGTAACTGGCACGGTCGCGCTTTGCCGGGCCGACAGATAACGGTGGCCGTCGTGCCGGAGCGGGCTACAGCACCGCCGAGAGGTCGTAGCCGGCGAGCCGGCCGTGGGACCCGACAACCAGCAGCCCGCCGACCGCGGCCGCCTCGGAGAGACCGCGGCCGACCCTGACCCTCCCGCGAGTGTCGCCGGTTGCCCCGTCGAGCACGTCGAGAACGGTGACGGCGGTTATTCCCCGGGTGGTGACCACCGCCTCGCCGGGCAACGCGGCCACGTCGGTGTACTCCCGCCCGGTCGGCTGGTAGCGCCAGCGAACCTCCCCGGTGGTGCGGTCGACGCGGGAGATCGTCCTGTTGTCGTCGAGATAGACCCGCTCGGTCGACGGTGAGACGACGGCATCGCCCCCGACACCGGTCGGGAGCCGGCCCAGGACCTCCCCCTCCGGGGAGAGTTGCCTGACCGGGTCGACCCCCGCGTAGATGGTCCCGTCGGGGAGCACGTCCGGGCCACGCGGAGGGTTAGTCCATCCCCCGACGGTCCAGCGCGGGTCGCCGGTCTGTGCATCCAGCTCGGCGAGCTCGCCGTCGACAGTGTAGAGAACCCCCTCCTCCGTCGTCGCCAGCGACCGGCCGACCTGGCTCTGCGTGTCCACCTGCCAGCGCCGGGTCAGGTCCCGGTCGAACGCGACCACGCTGTACCGGGCCCCGTCGTCGGCCCGCTGGCGCTGGACGTAGAGGCCGTGGTCCGCAGCGACGACCGAAAACGAGGAGTCGATAGTCGCCTCGGCCCTGACGCGCCCCGAGGCGAGGTCGAGTACGCGCAACCGGCCGGACCGGCTCCGGGGCTCACTCGGCGCGAGTTCGTCGGTCGGCTTCCGGAGGTACTCGCCGGCCACGGAGACGGCCCCGTTCCGAACGTCGAGCGGGGTGAGTATCTCCCGACGCCGGTCGTGCCAGCGTTCCGCACCGGTCGCGGGGTCCCGGCAAGTGAGGGTGGTGTACGGCTCGTCGGCCGTGGTGTCGCCGGCGACGGTGAACAGCGCGCCGCCCAGCCGTCGGACGCCGAACAGGTCGGGGGCCTGGGGGTCCTCGCTGTCGACCGGCAGCCGCGTCGCGGTCCGCCACCCGACCGAGCCGTCCGCGGGGTCGACCTGCAGGAGCTCACCGCCCCCGGTCGCCGCGCAGATAGTCACCGACGCCGGGTCCCCGGCCCGGGCGCCGCCCGGGAGTGCGAGTGCGACCGGCGTCTCCGGACCGGCGAGGTCGCGCACAGTCCACGCCGGCTCCAGTTCCGGCGGGTCCGCGGGGGTCTCCGTGCGCGTCGTCTCCGCTGTCGATGACGAGGGGTCCGGCGGGTCGGTCACCCCTGCGGGCGTCGACTCCGGCGTCTCGCCGGTCGGTTCCACACTATCGGTGTCGGCCCCGCAGCCGGCAAGCCCGGCCAGCCCGACGCCACAGACCGCGAGCAGTCGCCGACGGTTCATGCCCCAACCGTGTGGCAGTCGGAACAAGTGTTCCACGGATGGTACGAGAGTCGTTTGAGCCTCTGTGGTGCCCCGGTGGGTCCACGGGTATCGGCGGCGACCGCGCCGCGGCACCTGTTCCCGGGTGTGTCAGCGTTCAGCCGGGCGGTCTGTCCGGTCACCCGCCGTGGGCTGATAGGTCGACGGGTCGGCAGGCTGGCGCCCTTCCTCATACTGTCGACTGTCCCATCGGGGGAGAAGTCGGCACCCTGTGGCGCCGAGTGTCTCCACGTACGCACAGCCGACAGTATCAGTACGACCGCGGCAGGTCGAGCACGTGGGAGGCGATGTAGTTTTTCACCATC
>CAZQZE010000071.1:0-10504 GCA_964597715.1 uncultured Halobacteriales archaeon | reverse complement strand
CGTCCGGTCATTTGGAAACGTCAGGAGAACGAGTGGGCCAACACGGATTTGAACCGCGAACCTCCCGGTTATCAGCCGAGCGCTCAACCTGATTGAGCTATTGGCCCGCGCGAGCGCATCCAGACCTACCGGAGTTGCCCTGTTAAGCGTTTCTTTCGAACGGCGGGGCGCGCTGTCACCGCTGCCGGTCGTCACCGGAGCCGATGTCATAGGCATCTTCGTCGAGGTCGTGGACGTCCTCGCCGGTCGCGCCGCTGGGGCCGGGCCCTTGTCCTTGTCCGGGCCCCTGCTGACCGCCCTCGCCGCCGGGAAACCCGCTGACGTAGACGTTCCCGGTGGCGAATCCGCCGGCCTTGGCGTCGACGTAGGGGACGACCACCCACCGCTTGACCGCCAGCCGAACGGGGTACCGTGTCAGGGGAACCACGAGGAGGAGCCCGACGGCGTCGGTAACGAGCCCCGGAGTGAGCAGGAAGCCGCCGGCCACCAGCAACAGGGCGGTATCGAGCAACTCGTCGGTCGGGGGCTCGCCTTTCGCGAGTTTCTGCTGTATCTTCCGGAGCGTGTTCCGCCCCTCGGCCCGGGCGAGTAACAGCCCCACAAGCGCAGACAGCACCACCGCCAGCACCACCACC
Source organism: uncultured Halobacteriales archaeon (assembly GCA_964597715.1). Lineage (GTDB taxonomy): Archaea > Halobacteriota > Halobacteria > Halobacteriales > Haloarculaceae > Salinirussus. The sequence goes on along the minus strand of CAZQZE010000071.1, from coordinate 9,869 downwards.
TCCCAGCCGATGACCCCCATCAGGACCACCAGCAGGAGGATGTCGAGGATGGGGATGAGCAGCAGTACCCCGATAATCCGAAGCATATCCGGAGTAGCTCCCCTGTCCGGAAACGCTTTTCGAGCTATCGCGGTCAGGCCAGTGGCGTCGCTCGGCGGTGACACACCTCACAGGAACCGTGGGGACGCCACCGCCAGGACTCGAACCTGGGACAACCACGTTAACAGCGTGGTGCTCTACCAACTGAGCTACGGCGGCTCGCAACCACTCGTAGTTGGAACCGTCAAAAAGGCGTTTCGCTTTCCCGCGGTACCGACACGCTTTCCGGTACCGCTCTCGACACTCGGTACATGTCCGAGGACGACTTCGCGGCGGTGACGGCGGCGGTCCGCGAGCGGGTCGTCCCGACCGACGAGGAGCGCCGAGCACTCCGGGACACCGTGACCGCCCTCACCGAGCGTACCAGGGGGGCCGTCACGGACCTGCCGGTCGACGCCGCGGTCGTCCAGGTCGGCTCGACCGCCCGGGATACCTGGCTGGCCGGCGACCGCGATATCGACCTGTTCGTGGCGTTCCCACCCGACCTGGACCGCGGGCAACTGGCGGAATACGGCCTCCAGGTCGGACACGCCGTCCTCCCCGACGGCCACGAGGAGTACGCCGAACACCCCTACGTCGTCGGCACCTACGACGGCTACGACGTCGACCTGGTCCCCTGTTTCGACGTCGAGGGCGCGGCCGCGATTCAGTCTGCGGTCGACCGTACGCCCTTTCACACCCGCTATCTCGAGGGCCGGCTGGACGGTGGCCTCGCCGACGAGGCCCGGGTCGCAAAGCAGTTCTGCAAGGCGACCGGCGTCTACGGCAGTGACCTCCGTACCCGCGGGTTCTCGGGGTTCCTGCTCGAACTGCTCGTCTGCGAGTACGGCGGGTTCCGGCCGCTCGTCGAGGCCGCCGCCGACTGGCAGCCGCCGGTCGAGTTCGACCCCGAGGGTCACGCCGCCGTGTCCGTCGACGACCCGCTCGTCGTGGTCGACCCGACCGACCCCGAGCGCAACGTCGCCGCGGTCTGCTCGCCGGCGAACGTCGCCCGCCTCCAGCACCACGCCCGCGAACTGCTCGCAGACCCCCGGGTCGGGCTGTTCGAGCCCGACACGCCGGCTCCACTCGACACTGCGACCGCCCGCGAGCACGTCGCCACCCGGGGAACAACGCCGCTTGCCGTCCGCTTTGACGCCCCTGAGATTGTCGAGGACCAGCTGTGGCCCCAACTCGAGAAGTCACTCGCCGGCGTGGCCGACGAACTCGACCGCCGGGGGTTCGATGTGCTCCGGACCGTGGCCCTCGCCGAGGACGCCGGTGCCGACGCCGCACTCCTCCTCGAGTTGACCGTCGCCGAGTTACCGGCCGTCGAACGCCACGAGGGGCCGCCGGTCCACGTCCGCGAACACGCCGAGAGCTTCTTCGATGCCTACGCCGACGCCGACGCCTACGGCCCTTTCGTCGACGGCGACCGTTACGTCGTCGAGCGCGAGCGGGCGGTCACGTCGGCGGCTGCGTTCTGCGAGAGTGACCGGCTATTCGACGTCGCACTCGGCACCCACGTCGAGTCGGCGTTGCGGGAGGGGTACGAGGTGCTGGTTGACGAGGCGGTTGCCGACCTCGCCGACCCCTTCGGCGCCGCGCTGGCTCGCTACTTCGCGCCCCGGCCCTGACTCCGCCTCGAGCCGGCCCCACCGGCTACCCGCCGAAGTCCTGGTCGGTCACCGCATCGATGACGCTCCGGGCGCTGCTACCGACCTCGGCGTCCCCCTCGACGGGCTCGTAGCCGTCGAAGACCTCGTGGACCATACTCACGCTACTAGCAAGTGTGTCCAGGTCGTACCCCCCTTCGAGTACAAACGCGAGTGCCGCGTCGGTCTCGTCGGCGAGGCTCCGGACCCGGTCGGTCAGTAGGCCGTATCCCTCCGTCGAGACGCGCATCCGCGAGATGGGGTCGTGTTCGTGGGCGTCAAAGCCCGCGCTGACGACCAGCAGGTCGGGGTCGAACCCGCGCAGCGCCGGCGTGACCGCCTCACTAAGTGCCGCCAGGTACGCGTCGTGAGTCGTCCCCGGCGGGAACGGGATGTTCAGGTTCGCCCCCTCACCCTCGGCCTCCCCGGTCTCGTGGACCGTCCCGGTCCCCGGGTACAGCCCGGACTCGTGGATGGAGACGTAGAAGACATCGCCGCGGTCGTAGAAGATGTCCTGTGTTCCGTTGCCGTGGTGGACGTCCCAGTCGAGGATGGCCACCCGGTCGACACCGGGTCGCCCGTCGAGTGCCGTCTGTGCGGCAACGGCGGCGTTGTTGAAAAAACAGAAGCCCATCGCGTCGTCCCCGACGGCGTGATGACCCGGCGGTCGCCCCAGCGAGAAGGGGGTCTCTCGGCCCGAGGCGCCATCGAGGGCGGCGGTGACAGCCCACTCCGCGAGGCCGGCGCTCGCACGCGAGGCCTCGAAGGTCTCCTCGACCGCGACGGTGTCGGCGTCCCAGTTGCCGCCGCCGTCGGCACAGAACTCCCGTAGGTCGTCGACGTAGTCGCTGTCGTGTACCGCGAGCACGCTCTCGATAGCTGCCGGCGAACCATCGGCGTAGGTGACGCCGTGATGGTCGGCGAGCGCGCGCTGGATGGCACGGATCCGGTCGGGGCTCTCCGGGTGGCGCGGTCCGGTTTCGTGGTCGAGACAGACCTCCCGGTGGCCGTATCTCATTCGAAGTACTGTCCGAGTTCGAAATACGTCGCCACGTCCTCCGCCTTCACGGTGCGGCGGTCGGCGTGACGGGCGAGCGTCGCTGCCGCCGCAGCGACGTCGTCCGCGAACGACTCAAGCAGCGTCGCCAGCGCGACCCGCGCGTCCATCGCGACCCGGTAGCGGTCGTTTATCTCCAGGCGAGCAATCCGGTCGACCGGCGCGATCGGCAGTTCGAGACTGTCCTTGTCCGGGACGCGCTCGACGCCAAAATCCGCGGCCATCAGCGTCTTGCGGCCGTCCGCGTTCGCGTCCTCGGCCGCGTCCGCGGCCCGGCGTGCCCCCCGTGTCTGGATGCGCCGGGCGAGTTCGGCCGTCGCCCCCCTGCTCACGCGCAGGTCCCCGGCGTTCCGCCGGATGACCGCGTCCACCGGCGCGAACGGTAGCTCGACGCTCATAGGGCACAAGGGGAGTGTTGCGGTCTTAAGCGTTTCCTACACACGCTACCGGACCTCGTCAGCCTCCAGTGTCTCCCCCGCGAGTCGCCCCTTTACTGTCACCTCCTCCCCGAGTTGGAGTCGGGCGTCGGTCCGGACGGTCATCGTCTCCCGCCCGTCGTCCAGTACGACCGGGTCGCCCGTCTGGACGACTGTCCCGGTAAACTCGATACGCTCGGCGGCCGTCTGCCCGCCGTCCCCGCTCCCGTCGGCCGTCGAACCGCCGGCTGTTGTTCGGTCACCGCCACCCTCGCTCACAGCCAGGCCCTCGCCGTCGGCAAAGGCGTCCAGCCCGGGCGTGTCGTCGCCCCCTGCCTGGCTGCCAGCCCGGTCACCGGACCCCGCTCCGCGCCCGGCCGGCGTATCGGTCGTCGCGTCGCCAGCCGCCCCGCCGGAACCGCCATCGTCCGCCCCCGTGCTCGCGTCGTCGAGGACGACAACCGTCGACCGCCAGTTCGCGGAGGCCTCCAGGTCGTCCTGGAAGCCGTCCTCGATTTCGACGTCGGCCGCGAGCACCTCGTCGCCGGGCGCGAGGTCGATGTCCGCCGTGTCACCCCACAGCGCCACGCGCATGTCACCGGTGTCGTCCTGGATACGAACGTTCCGGACCTGCCCCTCCGAGCCGTCGTCACGGTCGAACGTCCGCACGGGGTCCGCCGACCGGACCACGCCCGCGAGGTCTGCGGTCTCGCCGATCTCCACCCCCGCAATCGGGTCGGCGTCGGGCTCGTAGGCCACCTCGCCGTCGACCGCCTCGACGGCGCCACGGTCGCCGACGTGAAGTTCCAGGTCCCCCTCCCGCTCGCGGACGTAGCCGTCGACGACCTCGACGGCTACCCCTGGGTCGAGTTCCTCGGCCCGGCCGGCCCGCTCGTCCCACAGCGTGACCCGGACCCGGCCGGTCTCGTCACCCAGTGTCAGGTTCGCAACCCGACCCTCGGAGCCGTCGTCACGGTCGAACGTCCGCACCGAGTCCGTCCCGAGCACCAGCCCCCGCAGTGTGACGTCCGACTGACCCATGGCCAGTGACTCGACTGTCGTCTCCCCGTCGAGGTCGAGGTCGATGGTCGCGTCCGCGTCGGGTTCGGCCTTGTCGACACTCACCTCGAGCCCGTTGTACCCGTCCTTCGGGCGGCCTTTGACCCGGAGGACGTCACCGGGCGCGAGTTGCCCGTCGGCGACCGACTGCGCCTGCTCGTCCCAGAAGGCCAGCCGGAGCGACCCCGTCCCGTCCGCCGCCTCGACGTTCACGACCCGACCCTCCCCGTCGTCGCGCTCGAAGGTGCGCAGGTCACCCACCGAGACCACCTTGGCGATGAACTTCACCTCGTCCATCGTGGGTTCGATGTCCGCGACCTGGCCGACCTCGCTGTCGGCGAGTTCGTGGGCGATGAGCATCGCGGCGGTCTCCTCGTCCGCGAGGCCCCCCATCTGCTCGACCTTCGCCTCGACGGCCTCGCGGAACGCCTTCTCGGAGACGTCCGCGTCGAGGTCCTCGTAGACGTCCTCGATTGCACCCATTAGTGTGCGTTGGACACGGCTGTATGCTGTTTAAGCGTTGCCGTTGGCCGGAGCGGACGCCACCCCGACCTCCCGGCCGCGACACACGACCTACTGGCTGTCATACCTCGGGTGGTCCCGGCATCGCAGAAAAATGCCGGCATCGACGCGGTCCCGGGAAACGCGGAGACTTAGTGCCCGCCGGCCGGACCCTGTGAGCGTGTCCACCGCCACGGCCCGGCTGACGGCCCGCTTCGGCCAGCGTCGGGTGGCGCTGGCGGCCGTCGGGGTGGCGGTTGCCGCTGCTAGCACCAGCGCTATCCTCATCCGGCTCAGCGCGGCCCCGGAACCGGTGATGGCCTTCTACCGCGTGCTCTTTACGACGCTGCTCCTGCTCCCGCTGGCCCGGGGGACCGGTGGCTCGTTCTCACGGCGTGACCTCCTCATCGCGGGTGTTGCCGGACTGGCGCTTTCGGCCCACTTTGCCACCTGGTTTGCGAGTGTCGACCGCACAACGGTCGCCGCCTCGGTCACACTGGTCCAGACCCAGCCGCTGTTTGTCGCCGCCGGGGCCGTCCTCCTCCTCGGGGCCACACTTGGCCGCCGGACGGGTATCGGTATCGCACTCGCCGTCGCCGGCGTGGTCGTCCTCTCGGCGGACGGGCTCTCCGGGTCGGTCGCGCCCGCTCCCCTGCTCGGGAACGCGCTCGCGGTGGCGGGCGCCGTCGGGGCCGCCGCCTACGTGCTCTCGGGCCGGAGTGTCCGCCAGCGTGTGCCGCTTGTCCCCTACGTGCTCGTCGTCTACACTGTCGCGGCGGCCGGCTTGCTCGCGGTCGCGCTTGCGACCGACGCCGCCCTGCTCGGCTATCCGCCCCGCGAGTGGCTCCTCTTTCTCGGGATGGCGGTCGGCCCCGGACTCATGGGTCACACGCTGATCAACTGGGCGCTCGAACACGTCGAATCGACGGTCGTCAGCGTCTCGCTGGTCGGCGAACCGGTCGGCAGTGCCGCACTCGCCGCGCTCCTCTTTGGCGAGATTCCGGGGCTGCTGACACTCGCCGGCGGCGCGGTCATCGTCACCGGTATCACACTCGTTGCGGTTTCGCGGGCGGGCGGGTAACCGCCGGTCAGGCGCCGTCACCAGCCGACGCGGACCCGTGTGCCGCCGTACCCACACCCCGACCGTCGTGCGAGACCGAGACCTCCCGTGGGAGCCCGCCCGAAAACTCCGCTGTGGCCTCGTAGCTGATGAAGACGAGCTCCTGCGTGCAGGCCCGCCTCTCGACGCCCTCGCGGTCCACGGTGACGACATCGACCCCGAGCGCGTCCGCCCCGGGGTCGTGCGACACCTCCCCGAGCGCGGCGGTCTTGCAGCCGTTAGTGCCCTGCAGGACACCCCGGACCCGGACCTCGGTTGCGTCGGTCCGGAACGCGATGTCGGCACCCGTCTCTGTGACGCCCGAGGAGCTGTCGGTGACTGTCAGCGAGGCCCCCTCCAGGGTCGGCGGCGAGCCGTCTGTGCCGGAGTCGTCGGTTCCGTTCTCCCCCGGCGGTGTCGCCGAGGCGCTCCCGTGGGCCGCCGAGGCGAGGCCCTGCCCGTCGTGTGCGACGGACACCTCGCGGGGCACGTCGGTGACAAAAGTGACGGTCGCCTCGTAGGCGATACCGCCGACGCACTCGACGCAGCCGTCGGAGCCGTCCGCCTCGGTCCCGATATCGACGCGCAGCCGGTCCTCGCCGGCGTCGTAGCTCGCCTCGTGAAGGGTCGCCGCGTGGCAGGGGGTCGGCGCCTCGATGACGCCCGTGACGACGACACGCCCCGCCTCGTCGTTGAACTCGATATCCGTCCGCTGGTCGCCCGAGAGACACTCCGTTCCGACTGTTCGGACCGAGCTATCGGCGATGGCCGCCGACCCGGTCCGGGTGGTGCTACTGTTCTCGCCGTTTCCCGACCCGCTGTCTGTGCCCGGGCGCCCCGGGTCGCCTGCGTTGCCTGTGCAGCCGGCAACGACGAGGGCGCCGACACCCGCGGCCACGCCGAGAACCTCCCGCCGGTTCAGTCTCGCCATGGCTGAACGGAGGTTCCCCCGGATAAAGCCGGTTGCGACGACTCAAACGCTCGTTTGACTCACTGCTGGATGTCCCAGCTCCCGTCGTCCTCGACCTCTACGACGGCGTCGAACAGCCCCTTCAGCGTCGCCACCGTCTGTGCGTCGTGGGCGTCGGGGTCGAGGTGGAAGTGACCCACCCCGCCGACGGTCTTGACCCGGCCGGTCACGACGTGGAGAAAGCGAAACGCCCGCTGGAGGTCCGCGTACTGGAGCAGCGACGTAATCGAGTTGAAACAGACGGCAATGTGCTCGCCCTCCTCGGTCGCGGAGGCGATCCCCGAGAGAAACTCGCTCAGTTCGATCCCGACGCCGGTCAGGTCCGAGGGGTTCTCGACGGACTTGACCGCCCACGAGGAGTCCCCGGCACCGTTTTCGCCCTGGCCGACGCTGACGACCCCGCCACGGACAGGGGCTGTCCCCACGTGGTCCTCCCAGTCGTCGACGATTTCACCCGGCGTCTGCGTGTAGCTGGTCACGAGCACGTTCGTCTCGGCCGGTGGGGTCTGCGCGAGGAGGTCGAAACAGACCTCGCGGCCGTGACCCCCGAGAGACGGGGCTAAGAGGAGGACGTTGGACACCTCAGACAGGTCCGACAGGTCCGGCATCGCCCCGTCGGCCGTCCCAGCCCGCTCCGACATACCCGAAAGTTGGTTCGGACGATTATAAGAATACTGATTGAACCTCCCGGGAACCGTAACCCATTTGCCCGCCACCGCGAAAGTACGATTGAGTCCTGGTAGGGTAGTGGACTATCCTCTTGGCTTGCGGAGCCAGGGACCGGAGTTCAAATCTCCGTCAGGACGTTCCCCTCGGTCACGCCCCGACGAGTGTAACGCTCGCCCGGCTCGCGTGACACCCAGTCAGGACGCTCCTGTCGGCGCAACACCCCGAGCGAGGCGAGCGGTCTGCGCCGCTCGCCGGGGCGCTGGACCGTGACTACTCCTCGCGGGTGTGCTCCTCGAAGGCCTTTGCCCCTCCGAGGCCGGCGAGCGCGGCCAGCGCGCTGCCGACGCCGAAGCCGCTACTGCCGGCACCGGCCGTCCCCTCCTCGGTCGCGGTGTCGGCAGGCTCACCCACCGTCTCGGTCTCCACGTCGGTCTGTGTCTCGGTCTCTGTATCCTCGCCGCTGTCCGCTTCACCGGTATCCTGCACCGCGGTGGCCTTCGTCACGACCGGGTTGACGGGTGCGCCCGTCCCGCCCTCGATGTGGAGCGGGGCGGCGGTGAACAGGAAGGTGTAGACCCCGTCCTCGGCACACGCCGCGGCGAGGTCACTCAGGTCGAGCACCTCGTTTATCGTCACACCGAGGTTACGCAGGCAGGCCCCGTGGACCGGGAGCACGTACGTCCCCGCCAGGTCCGCACGGCCGTCGTTGAGGTCGTCCTCGGTGACCTCGTGTTGGACCTTCTCGACGGGGAGGTTGTCCCCGGCGATGTAGGGGATATCCATCTCGTCGATGAACTCGACGAGCGCGTCGGAGTACGTCAGCCCCGGTTCGGCCAGGGCGTGCCAGGGCGCCTCGGGGTCGCGGGCACGCTCTATCGAGCCGGTCCGGATGACGAGGATGTCCCGTTCCTGGATCTCGACGCCCTGGGCCTCGGCGGTGTCCCGGAGGTCCTGGAGCGTAATCGACTCGTTGAGGTCGAGCCAGCCGTTCTCCCCGCCGCCCAGCTCGCGGCCGACGTCGAGCAACACCCCCCGACCCTGTATCCCCGCGTCGGCGGCGTTCGAGATGTCGGCCCGGGAGAGGGTGTTCACCTCGTCGACCGCGACCGCCTCCTCCTCGCCGGCGTCGGACGGACTGAGCCCCGGTACCGGGAGGTCGTAGGACCGCGTCGTGGCGGACGTCTCCGCCGAAAAGCCATTGTACAGTTGCTCGTCGGCCTGGTCGACGGCCCCGTCGTCGTTGGCGTCCCGGTCGGCGAACCAGCCGTGGCCCAGGGCGTCGACGTGAGAGGTTCCCTGGAGATACAGCGGCGCGTCCAGGCGGTCGTCCGCAAAGCGCATCCCCGCGTTGTCGTCGGCGTCGCGCCAGTCGGCCGTGTTGTCCTTTCGGGTGGGGAACCGACCCGGGAAGGCCGGGTCACCGGTGTCTGTCGTCGGGAACTCACCCTGCCCGACCAGCGCGTCGATGGCCTCGCCTGTCATCGGCGTCTGGAGTGTGAACCGTTCGATGTTCTCCGGGCCGCCCTGGAGGACAGCCTCCATCCCCCGGAACATCTCCACGCTACCCAGTTCGTTGAGCATCCCGAGTTCGTCCTCCTCGCCCCACCGCCCCCAGTTGTCGGGCATATCCGCGAGCAGCCGGCCGGCCGGCGAGAGCCCGGTCTCCTGTGCCGCCGCTGTTCCGGGTCCCAGCCCAACTGCGGCCGCCGCCGCCGTCACGCCCATCCCCTGGAGGAACCGTCGTCGCTGTACTGAACTGTCCGTCTCGTCGGTCTCCGTCTGTGTGGTTTCCTCGGTCATAGCTGCGTCCTATCCGCGAGGAACGGTCTCACGGAACACGGGTACGTGCGAGCCAGCTGATATAAACGTACCTGTATGCCCCGGCGTCTTTGATGCCAGTTCCGGGCCGTCTACTGCCGTGTCTGTCACTCACAGGCGCTGAGAGTCTTGCCGTAACTCTCAGTTATAAGAGTCTGCAGATATATGAGTGTGAAGTATGACCGACGGACAGGAGTCGGACCCGCGCGGCTTTGGGACCCGGTGTGTTCACGCGGGCGCAGACCCGGACCCGGCGACGGGTGCGCGGGCCCCGCCGATCCACCAGACCACCTCCTACGTCTTCGAGGACGCCGACCGCGCGGCGGACCTCTACGCGCTGGAGGCGGAGGGTGATGTCTACTCCCGCTTTGACAATCCGACCGTGGCGACGCTCGAGCGCCGACTGGCCGACCTCGAAGTTGGGACGGCCGCCGTGGCCACGGGTTCGGGGATGGCCGCGCTGGACGCCGCCACCTCGGTCCTGGCCGCGAACGGCGACAACGTCGTCTCGGCGGCCTCGCTGTACGGCGGCACCCACTCCTACTTC
>CAZQZE010000070.1:0-10568 GCA_964597715.1 uncultured Halobacteriales archaeon | reverse complement strand
CAGAAACATCTTTGCCGTCCAGACGCCGACGCCGTGGACCTCGGTCAGTTCGTCGACGACAGCGTCGTCACCCATCCCCTCGAAGGACGTCCGGTCGTACCCGCGCTCGCGCCAGGCTCGCGCGACCGCCCGGACATATTCGACCTTCTGCCGGGAGAGGCCGGCGTCCCGGAGCGTCGACTCCTCGGCGGCGAGCACGCCCGCCGGCGATACCTCGACGGCGTCGAACAGCCGCTGTTCGACCGCGGCGGCGGCGGCAATCGACACCTGCTGACGGGTCAGCGAGACCACCAGCCGGCGAAAGAGGTCCTCGGCCGGGTCCAGGGTGAGGGGGCCGTGTTCCTCGACCAGCGGGGCGATGCCGGAGTCGGTCCGAAGGTGGGCCACAGCGTCGGCTGACACATCCGGAGCTACGTGCCGGAGCAATTGAGCGTACCGACTCGGGCTTGGAGGGCCAAAGCGGTGGCAGGGCAGAAGGGCACAGTGTCAGGGTCAGGGGACGTGTTCGGATGCCACCGCAACCAAAGCCAAACACCCGGGAGTAAAGAGAGGGACGGGCCTGTTTCAGACCCGTCGACCGAGCGAAACGTATTTATATCAGACGGGGACCAGCACGCACTTACCGGGGCGAGCCGGAATATTCGTATGCGCGTTGCCGACCGACAGCGGCGGGAGGGCGGTCGTGAGCGGCTGACACTGGTGCCCGAGAGCCTCGACGACCTGTGGCACCTCTCGCACGTCGTCGAGCCCGGCGACCGGGTAGCGGGGGATACCACCCGGCGGATCCAGCGCAACGACGAGCAACTCCGGGACACGGGTGGCGAGCGCGAACACCTCTGGGTCGAACTCGCCGTCGGGGACGTCGAATTCGCCAAGTTTGCCAACCGGTTGCGGGTCGGCGGCGACATCGCCGACTGCTCGCGGGAGGACCAACTGGGCCACCACCACACGATCAACGTCGAGACCCAGACCGAGGTCGAGGTCGAGAAGGTCTGGAAACCCGACCAGCACGAACGGGTCGAGGAGGCCGTCGAGGCCACCGACAACCCCGATGTCGCCATCGCGACCGTCGAGGAGGGGCAGGCCTACGTCCACACCGTTGCCCAGTATGGCACCGAGGAGCGGGCCTCGCTCTCCGGGACGACGGGCAAAGGCGAGTACGCCCGCTCCCGGGAGGAGCTCTTTGCCGACCTGACGGACGTGCTCGGCCGGCTGGACGTGGACGCGGTCATCCTCGCCGGGCCGGGGTTCACCAAACAGGACGCGCTCGGGCACATCGAGGAGAACACGACAGAACTCGCCGACCTGGTTACGACTGTCGACACCAGCGCCGTCGGCGACCGCGGGGTCCACGAGGTACTCAAGCGCGGTGCCGTCGAGGAGGTCCACCAGCAGACCCGGATCGCCGAGGAGTCGGCGCTCGTCGACGAACTCACCGGGCGGATTGCCGAGGGTGCAACGGTCGCCTACGGCCCGGAGTCGGTCGCGGAGGCCGCCGAGTACGGGGCCGTCGAGACCCTGCTCGTGCTCGATGACAGCCTCCGCCGGGAACGCCGCGGCGAGGGCGAGTGGAGTGTCGACGTCGACCGTGTCATCGAGACCGTCGAGCAGAAGGGTGGGGACGTGACTGTCTTCTCGGGGGAGTTCGACCCCGGCCAGCAGCTGGCGAATCTCGGCGGGATCGCCGCCCTACTCCGGTACCGGCTGGAGTGAGACAACGCCCGTCTCAGCTCACCTCGACACTGAGCCCGTCCTGGGCGACCCGGACGGCGCCGTCGTAGTGTTCGCCGACCGACTCCAGCATCTCCTCGTGGTGACCGTTCGTGTGGGGGTAGAGGTGGGTCAGATAGAGCCGGCCTACCTCCGCGCCCGCCGCCGCGAACGCCCGGCCCAGTGCGTCCGGTGTCGGGTGGTTCGAGACATCCACCTCGTCCGGGAACGAACAGTCGTGGACGAGGACGGCGGCGCCGTCGACGAAGCCCGCGAGCTCGGGGAAGGCCTCGCTGTCGCCGCTGAAGGCCACATCGCCGGGCCGGTCGGGCTGTGAAAATCGGTAGGCGAGACAGTCCATGGAGTGTCGTGTCTCCGTGGAGTCGACCACGAATCCGGCCACGGTTGTCTCTGCCCCGGGCTCGACCACCCCCAGTGTCAGGTCGAGCCGGTCCTGCATGTACTCGTGGACGTCGAGCAGCCCCTCGACGAGTGCCGGCGTCCCCGGTGGGCCGATGACCGTCAGTGACTCCTCGCCGGCGAGCCAGCGCGCTTTCATCAGCGGGAGCAGGTCGGAGACGTGGTCGAGGTGGTGGTGGGTCAACAGGACTGTCCCGACCCCTTCGTAGCCCGTGTCCGTCCGAGCCAGCCCGTGGAGGGCGCCGCTACCGCAGTCGACGAGCAGCCGGTCCTCGCCCGCCGAGAGCAACAGCCCCGTCTGGAAGCGCTCGCCGGTCGGCATCGCACTGCCCGTGCCCAGGAAAGTCAGGCGCATACTCGTGTCACGCCCGGAGGCGGCAAGGGCGTTTGGGCTGGTGGGCCGCCGTCAGCCCGGCCGGGCACGCTCGCCGTCCCAGCGGACCCGGCCCTCGACAGCGAGTTTCTCCAGGTGAGCGCGGGCGGTCGCCAGCGCGAGGTCCCGGACGTCCGTGATATCCTTCTCGTAGGCGGCATCCACGACCGTACCGAGCGTCTCGGCCCCGTCGTCGACGGCCGCGAGGACGCGCTGTTCGCGCTGTCGACGGTGGTCGATGAGCCGCCGACAGGTTGCCCGTGGGTCCTCGATGACCGGGCCGTGACTCGGGTAGAGCACGTCCGGGTCACGGGTGTGTACCCGCCGCAACGAGGTGACGTAGGCGCGCATATCCCCCTCCGGGGCGCCGACGACGACACTCCCCTCGGCCACTGCGAGGTCGCCGGTGACGAGTCCGTCGCCGGCGACGAAGGCGGCGTGTTCCGGCGCGTGGCCGGGCGTCTCGACAACTGTCACCCCCCCACCGGCCGGGATCACCGCCCCGTCGCGGAAGCTCCGGTCGGGTACGACACCGGTCGCCGCCTCGAAGTCGGCCGCCCGCCCGGCCCGCGCCCAGACCGTGAGGTCGTGGGCGTCGGCGTAGGCGGCGACCCCGCCGGTGTGGTCGTGGTGGTGGTGGGTGAGCGCGAGGTGGGAGACGTTCCGGTCCTCCAGAGCCCTGTCGAGCGCGTCGCTCCGGCCGGCAGGGTCGACGAGGACAGCGTCGCTCTCACCGAGAATGTAAGCGGTGGTCACACCGGTGGGCGCCCGTGTGTCGACGTCGACACCGACCCCCTCGACGGCGTCCCGGGCTACCATCCCCGTACCCACCCCCTGTAGGACCGCCCGACAGGCGGTTGGTGGTACCGTGTCCTGTGGGTTACTCGGCCAGGGTGTACAGCCGCCGCCGGGCGTCGTATGGGTCGTGTCTGACCAGGACGACGTCGGCGTCGGTCAGCCGGTTCAGCGCGTACCGGGCGGTCCGGTCCGGCAGCAGCGACTCCTCGGCCACCTCCTCTAGGGACATCGTCCCCTCCACCTGGAGGACCTTCGCCACGAGTTTCGCACTCGGGGGGAGGTCCCGGAGGCGCTCGCGACGGTCCTGTTTTGTTACACTTTCCACGCTTCCATCCGTTTTTGTGCTCATACGTGTCGACAATCGTCTCGTAGGTGTAAACCTTGGCCATATATCGAGGGGACGTGTATTCATTGCACCTATGTCCTTATATTCCTAGTCCTCCCGGCCTGAAAGCGACGGGCGACGGTTTCAGTACCGTTTTAGGCCCCGGTTGACATGGGGGGAACGTGAAAGGAGAGGAGTGGTACCAGGCCGACGATGTGGCGGAATCCTACGAGGACAAGCGCTTCTCCCGTGGCGGGCGGATCATCGACCGCCGCGAGAAGCAGGCAGTTCTCGACGCGCTCGGGCCGGTCAAGGACACGCAGGTCCTCGAGATCGCCTGCGGAACCGGCCGGTTTACCGTGATGCTCGCGGAGCGCGGGGCCGATATCGTCGGCCTGGACATCTCCGAGCCGATGCTCCAGCAGGGACGGGAGAAGGCGCGGTCGGCCGGTGTCACCGACCACCTGGAGTGGATGCGCGGTGACGCCGCGCGGCTTCCCTTTCCCGACAACCACTTCGAGGTCGTCTTCGCGATGCGGTTTTTTCACCTGGCCGACACCCCGGCCGCCTTTCTGGAGGAGATGACACGCGTTTCGCGCGACCTGGTGTTTTTCGACACGTTCAACCGCTTCTCGACGCGGTCGGTGTACACCTGGGCACTCCCGATGGGCTCGCGGCTCTACTCCAGCCGGGAGGTCGACCGGCTGCTCAGCGACACCGGGCTGGAACTCGACCGCGCGGCACACGACTGGGTGTTCCCGTACGGCTTCTACCGGAAGGTTCCAAACAGCATCGCCTCCGGGGTCCGGTGGCTCGACAACGCCACCGGGGGAACGCCGCTGGGCCGGCGGCTGGCGTCGGTCTCCTACTGGTCGGCGACAGTCTGACCCCGCGACGTTTTTACCGCTCGGAACGACTATTTACCCTATGTCCCTCTCGGTAGTCGTCCCGACACTCAACGCCCGCGACGAACTCGCGGACTGTCTGGACGCACTCGCCGAGCACGCCCCGGACGCCGAGGTAACTGTGGTCAACGGACCCTCGGCGGACGGCACCACCGGCATGATCCAGGAGCGAGCCGACGTGGACGTCCTCGTCGAGGTCGCCGACCGGAGTGTCAACTGCGCCCGTAACGCCGGACTCGACCACGCCACCGGTGAGACGGTGGCGTTCGTCAGCCACACGCTCTCGGTCGGCGACACCTGGCGCGAGGCGGTGACCGACGGACTCGCCGACAGCCACGCCGTGACCGGCCCGACCCGGACCCGGCTACGCGCCGGTGTCGAGACGGAACAGAAGGAGTCCCGGACCATCGCCGGCAGGACGGTCACCTACTTTAACCCCGGAAACGTCGCCTTTCGCCGGGGGGCCCTGGCAGAGCTCGACGGGTTTGACGAGTATCTCGAGGTCGGTGGCGCCCGGGACGCCGCACACCGGCTCGCACAGGGTGACTTTGCGGTGCGATGGGACGACAGGATGCACGTCCGCGAGGAGCTGGGGGCCGACGGCGGCCGCAAGACCGACTGGGGCCCGAAGTACCGCTCGCTCGCCTACCGGCTGGTGAAAAACTACGGCCCCCGGCCGACGGTCTTTCGCCGACTCCTGTGGCACGCCGGCCGGGACACCGGGGAGGAACTGCGCCGCGTCGCCCGGGGTGACAGCAAGCCGTCGACCTGGCTTGGTGCGAGCAGAGAGGTCAGTGTCAATCTCGCAGTCGGCCTGAAAGACGGGCTAGCCGCCCGCCGTGGTGACGCCGGGCCGCGGCGGAACCCGCGTGGACGGTCGGCCCGGGACGACCGCGCGGTGACCGTCCACGACTGGCGGTGACGGCCGGCGCCGGCAGGAGCGGCGGGGGCCGACCCGACGACACCACCTATGGCGCGAGGTCCGTGACCACTCGACCGGCGTTGTTCGAGAACACCTTCCGCATCGCGTCCTCAGTGACGTCAAGTGTCAGGACCTCCATGACACCCACACTGGGGTGGACGGTCGGCGCGCCGCTGCCGAACAGCACCCGGTCGGGGTGCTCCATGACAGCCCGCTCGACCGGGTCCCGCGAGCGGACGGCACTGGTCTCCAGATACAGGTCGTCGTGGTCGTCCAGCAGGTCGATGGTCCGCCCGACCATCGTCTCGTCCAGCGGATAGCCGCCGAAGTGCGAGACAATAACCGGGAAATCGAACCCGAGCAGGTGGTCGGCCACGGCCTGTGGGCCGAACCTGCGGCCGCCGTATGTCAGGACAGGGAGCCCGGCTGCCTCTAGCTCCGCGAGCACGTCCCGGCCGGGAAGCCCGTCGACGGCGGGGTTCAGCCGGAACCCCGAAAACCGGTCGTCGTAGGCGAACTGCTCGACGTCCTCCGGGGAGGTGTGTTCCGCCGAGCGGGAGCTTGCGATGTTCCGGAGCCGCGAGCCCGCGCCGCTGCCGGGGTCACGGGGCCCGTTGACCCGTGCGAACGGGACAAACGGGCGGCCGACGCTCATCCGCGCAACGGCGTTGTTTGCCTTGAGATACCCGCCATCCCGGTCGGCGGGGAAGACGACCCCACGGACGACCCCCGCCTGGCGGAGCTCCCGCTCGACGCTCTCCGGGTCCCCGACGCCGCCCGCCCGCCGCTGTCTGTCGGGTTCGAGCTGGATATGCACGTCGACGACACGGAAGCCGTGCTCCAGTTCGAGCATCGACGTGGCATTCACTGTCACGAGGCTTAAATCCCGCCGCCCGCGGGCGTCCCCGTCGCCCCCGAGTCCGGTAGATTTATATAGAACCGCTAACGATGAACTACTGAACACAATGGCTTCTGGACAGCGACGCATGGGGGGGCAACCCCTCTTCATTCTCAGCGAGGATAGCGAGCGAACCAGCGGGGAGGACGCCCAGTCGGCCAACATCACGGCCGGCAAGGCGGTCAGCGAGACCGTACGCACCACACTCGGGCCCCGCGGGATGGACAAGATGCTCGTCTCGGACAGCGGCGACGTCGTCATCACCAACGACGGCGCGACCATCCTCGACGAGATGGATATCGAGCACCCTGCGGCACAGATGCTGACCGAGGTTGCCGAGGCCCAGGAGGAGGAGGTCGGTGACGGTACCACCACCGCCGCCGTCCTGGCCGGCGAACTCCTCAGCAAGGCCGAGGGGCTGCTCGACGACGACGTCCACCCGACCACGATTGTCGAGGGCTACCACGAGGCCGCCGCGCTGGCCCACGAGGCCATCGACGAGTCCGTGCTGGACGCGGACCTCGACGAGGAACGCCTCGAGCAGGTTGCCGAGTCGAGCATGACCGGCAAGGGGACCGGTGACGTGAACGCCAGCGACCTGGCCGAGACGGTCGTCCAGGCGGTCGGCCAGGTCCGCTCCGAGGCGGGCGTCGACCGTGACAACATCGCCATCCAGACCCAGACCGGCGGCTCCTCGAGTGCGACCGAACTGGTCGAGGGTGTCATCGTCGACCAGGACCCCGCCCACGAGAACATGCCCCGCCGGGTCGAGGACGCGGATATCGCCATCGTCACCGAGGACTTCGAGGTCCGGGAGACAAACGTCGACGCCGAGTACGACGTCTCCAGTGTCGACCAGCTCAACGCCGCAATCGAGTCCGAGACCGAGGAACTGCGGGAGTTCGCCGAGGCGGTCGCTGACAGCGGTGCGGATGTCGTCTTCACCGAAGGTGAGATCGACAGCCGGGTCAAGACCCACCTCGCCGAGCGCGGGATTCTCGCGTTCAACGACCTCGACAAGGACGAGAGTCAGGCCGTCGGCTCGGCCACGGGCAGTTCCCGGTCGGGCTCCGTCGACACGCTCGAGGCGTCGGACCTGGGTCACGCCGAGGCCGTCCGCGCCGAGAAGTTCGGCGACGAGGAGATGGCCTTTGTCGAGGGTGGCGCGGCCGCGGAGTCGGTCACCATCCTCGCTCGCGGAGGCACCGAGCACGTCGTCGACGAACTGGAGCGGGCGCTGAACGACGCGCTCGATGTCGTCACCGCGGCGCTCGACGCCGGCGGTGTCGTCCCCGGCGCAGGCTCGACGGAGATTGTCATCGCCGACCACATCCGCGAGGAGGCCGCAGGTATCGAGGGCCGTCAACAGCTGGCCGTCGAGGCCTTTGCCGATGCGGTCGATGTGCTGCCTCGCACCATCGCGGAGAACACCGGGCTCGACCCCATCGACGCGCTGGTCGACCTGCGGGCCGCAAACGAGAGTGGCGAGCGCGCCGGCATCATCGCCGAGGGCGAGGAGGGCTCCATCGAGGAGCCCGTCGAACACGGCGTGCTTGACCCCGCAGCCGTAAAGAACGAGGCCATCGAATCCGCCACCGAGGCGGGGACGATGATCGTCCGGATCGACGACGTCATCAGCGCCGAGTGAGCAGGCGAGCGCTTCATCGCGAGCCCGCAGTCAGCACTGATCAAAGCGCCGAGTAGTCGGCCGAACGGCCCGGCGTAGGAGTGTGACCGGCGCTGATACTGCCGGCCGACAAACCCGGCTTTGCTCCCGACGTGCCGGCGGCGTTTGACCTGTTTCAACTGCGAGTACCCGTCTACACCGTTACGGGCCCGTCTGTGGTGATTGCCCTGCCGGGTTCACCCCCCGAGGTTATCGGCGCGACGGAGGCGGTGTCCGCCAGCAGGTGACGGACCGAACGGGGCGGTCAGGACCACCGCAGGGAGACCCGGTCACCGGCGTCGACGCCAAAGACCTCGTCGCCCCGACCCCGGTTGACCGCCAACTCGACGTTGCCGTGGCTGCCGACCGTGACGAGACGGTGCCCCTCCTCGACGGCGGCGTAGGTGTGTCGGACGCTCACCCGGATGTCGTTTGCCTCGACCTGCTCCTGAAACCGCCCGTCGAGTATCTCGCCCGGGATGTTGGTGATCACGTTGCCGAAGTCGTCGACAGCCAGCGCCTCACCGACGGCCCCGTCGCCGGTGACCTCGGGTTCGGGCAGGCACAGGTCGACGGCCTCCTCGGCGGGCGTGACGCCGGGGATAGTACCGGCCGCACCCACACCGGCCTCGTGGACGCGGGCGGCTGCGGGCGCGAACACGTCACGACCGTGGAAGGTCGAACTGGCGGGGTCGGCGAGCCAGTCGCCGGCGCCACCCTCGTAGTCGAGTCGGAGGACGTCGGGCTCGCCGGCGAGCCGACGAGCGGCCGGGAGCGCGAGGCCGTTGTCCGGGGCGACGATGGCGTGTTCGCCCGCCCGGACGACTACCGCGCCGCGGTCGGTCCCGACGCCGGGGTCGACGACGGCCAGGTGGACCGCCGGCGGAACGTACGGCAGAATCTCCCGGAGCCAGAAGGCGCTGACCCGGACGTCCTGTCGCGGAAGGTCGTGGGCGATGTCGAGAAGCCGTGCGTCGGTCCGCTCGGCGATGACGCCTTTCATCGCCGCGGGGTACGGCGACCCGAAATCGGAGCTGAGCGTGATCACGGCCGCGGGTACGCGGGTGACCGACTTGTGCGTTGCTGCCCGCCTCCTGGCCGGTTAGCTGCCGTCGGTGCTGTTGTCGCGTGACGCCGTGGTCTCCCTGGTCGCACCCCCTCTCGTGTCGCTCTCCGCCACCTGCTGGAGGCGCTCGACCCCCTCGACCTCGTCGATGGTCTCGGTGACGGCGGCGGGGACCCGGTCCCGCCAGGCCTCGCCGGCGACGATCCGCTCTCTGATGTTCGTCCCGCGGAGACGGTCGCGCTCGATCAGCTGTGGGTCCCGGACCTCGTAGTCCGTCTCCTGGAACAGCTGGATCACGAGCGGGTTGTTCGAGTAGACGACATCGAACGGCGGGCACATGCTCTCGACGTGACTGACCCAGACGGCGTTGCGCTCGATGTCCTCCAGTGGAACGACGTACTGCTGGACGTCGACATCGGCCAGCACACCGGTTATCATCATCGTGCGCTCGCCGGCGGTGAACGGGTTCCGGACGGTGTGGGAGGCGTCGGCGCTCCCGATTCCTACCACCAGCTCGTCCACCTCCGTCGCCACCTCCTCGACCAGCTGCCTGTGGCCGTGGTGAAACGGCTGGAACCGGCCGACGAGAAACCCCCGAATAGTCGCCATGGTGGTGGCGTGGAGTCCCCATTTAATAAACCAACCGGGTCGGGTGGTGAGGGCGCCGTTCGCGTCCATCCGGTTGCCGTCCGGCGGTTAGCCGGCCGGCGACCCCCCAGAAGGGGAGAAAGTATATCAGTAGACAGCCCCTCTCTGTTGTTGTTAGAAACGCTTGCATGAGTAACGATAGAGATACCGAGGAAGCCCCCGGCATCGCCCGGGAGGTCGACGCCGACGAGGCGGTCGAGGAGCCAGCGCCCGAGGACTCCCCAGGATTGGATGACCTGGGTAGTGAGGTGGGCGTTGACGTCGACGAGGAGATGGAAGTCGACGATACAATCGCCGAAGAGGACCCGCTCGGTGGGCTCCAGGTCAATAGCTCCGACGGGATAGAGGTCCCCGACCGGCTGGTCGACCAGGTCATCGGGCAGGACCACGCCCGCGACATCGTCCTCAAGGCGGCCAAACAGCGCCGCCACGTGATGATGATCGGCTCGCCCGGGACGGGCAAGTCGATGCTCGCGAAGGCGATGAGCCAGCTGCTTCCCAACGAGGAACTTCAGGACGTCCTGGTGTACCACAACCCCGACGACGGCAACGAGCCGAAGGTCCGGACCGTTCCGGCCGGCAAGGGCGAACAGATAGTCGATGCCCACAAGGAGGAGGCCCGCAAGCGCAATCAGATGCGGACCTTCCTGATGTGGATCATCATCGCCATCGTGATCGGCTACTCGCTGATCATCGCCCGGCAGATCCTGCTGGGCGTGCTCGCCGCGGGTGTCATCTACCTCGCCTTCCGCTACGGGTCGCGGGGCAACGACTCGATGATTCCGAACCTGCTGGTCAACAACGCCGACCAGCAGCAGGCCCCCTTCGAGGACGCCA
>CAZQZE010000069.1:0-10664 GCA_964597715.1 uncultured Halobacteriales archaeon | reverse complement strand
CCTTGTCGTAGTTTGCGGGCTTGTACGACTGCGTGAGCCCGTCGTTGCGGGCGACCACGCCGAACGTGTAGCCGCCGTTCATCGCGGAGTGGTTCGGGTTCTGGGCGTTCTGGCGGGCGTGTGAGAGGGCCTCGCCCGAGGAGCGTTGGTCGTCGTTGAGCGTAATGCCGTACTGGCTCTGGAAGTCCTCCATCAGCGCACCCCAGTTCGACCACCCCGTCTGGACGGCGTAGATGAACAGCTTCTCCGGGAAGCTCTCGGCGCTCACGGTGGTCCGGGAGTCACCGAAGCCGACCTCGTAGGTGTCGGCGCCGTCGGAACTGTCCCCCGTCGAGCCCCCGTCAGACCCGCCGGAGTCGGACCCGCCGGAGTCGGTGCCGGAGCCGTCGTCTGCCGGTGTCCCCTCGCCGGCTGAACAGCCGGCCAGTGCCGTGATACCCGCCGCACCCGTCCCGATCAGGAACTGTCGTCGTGATGGCATCGTATGTGTTCGCCGCAAGTACCCTAAAGTCGATTTATATGAGCCGTCTGTTAGGATACGTACTGGGGGCGACCGCTATGTCCGGCTGTTATCCGTCTATACCAGGCTGTTCGCCTACTACTACTTGTGTGCGTTATACTCGTTTGGAACCGCTATTGACAGCTATATACCCGGCAGCCAGGTGTGCATCAGCCCGACGAGCCGGCGGGTCGAGCCCGCGCGGCTCACTCCAGGGCGGCGACCGTCTCCCGTGCGAGCGTCTCGAAGTCGGCCGCCGCGGGGACGACGTCGACGTCGATACCCGACGCCTCGGCGGTTTCGGCGGTCGGCCGGCCGATTGTGGCGACGACAGCCGCCTCGAGTCCGGCGACAGCTGCCGCCCGGACGCCTCGCTGCTCGGCGGCGGCCAGGAAGTGCTCGACGGTCAGCGAGGAGGTAAAGAGGGCGGCGTCCAGGTCGCCGGCGGCGGCCCGTTCGGCGGCACGGCCGGCCCCGTCGGGGCGGGTGAGCTGGTAGAGCACCGTCTCGTGGAGGTACGCACCCACCGCGTCGAGGCCGGACAGCAACACCTGCGAGCCGTGGTCGCTGCGGGCCACCTCGACACGGGCGCCGTCGACCTCGCCGGCCAGCCGGTCGACCAGCCCCGCGGAGGAGTAGGTGTCGGGGAGGACGTCGACCGCGTAACCCGCCGCCTCGAGCGCGTCCGCGGTCGCCTCACCGATGGCACAGACCGCGCCGTCGGGGGTCCAGCCGGCCTCGGCGGCGAGTTCGGCCCCGGTCTTGCTCGTCAGGACGGTGTAGTCGGCGTCCGCCCGGGGGCTCGCACCCGTCGGGTTGACCTCGAGCATCGGGTCCGGAAGGGGGTCGACCCCCAGTTGCTCCAGCAGCGCCGCCGCCTCGTCGATACGCTCGTCGGCCGGCCGGAAGACCGCGACAGTCCGGTCACCGGTCACGGGTCACCCTCCGTCGTGGCCAGGAAGTCGACGACACGCTCGCGGGTGGCGGCAACGTCCCCGATGACAGTGAGCGCGGGCGGCTCGATCCCCACGGTGTCGCGGGTCTCGACAACTGTCTCGAGCGTGCCGGTGGCGACCCGCTGGCCGTCCCAGGTGGCCCGCTCGACGAGCGCGACCGGCGTCGACGGGGCCATCCCGGCCTCGGCCAGCGCCGCCGTGTACTCGGGCAGTCGGGTCACCCCCATCAGGACGACAATGGTCCCGCCGGTCGCGGCCAGCGCCTCCCAGTCGACCGCCGAGTCCTCCTTGTCGGGGTTCTCGTGGCCGGTGACGAACGTGACGGCGGAGGCGTGGTCGCGGTGGGTGACGGGGATCCCGGCGACCGCCGGGCCGGCGACGGCGGAGGTCACCGCCGGCACCACCTCGAAGTGGACGCCGCGCTCGGCGAGATACACCATCTCCTCGCCCCCGCGACCGAACACCGTCGGGTCGCCGCCCTTCAGGCGGACGACCGTCTCGCCGGCCCGCGCGAGTTCGACCAGTCGCTCGTTGATGTACGCCTGCGAGGTCCCCTCGCCGTGGGCACGCTTGCCGACATCCTCGCGTTTGCTGTCGGGGATCTCCTCGAGGATATCCGGGCCGGGGAGCTTGTCGTGGAGGATCGTGTCGGCCTCCGCGAGCAGGCGGCGGGCCTTCACCGTCAGCAACTCCGGGTCGCCCGGGCCCGAGCCGACCAGGTAGACCGTCCCCTCGTCGGGTGTCTGTGCTCCGGTGTCTGTGGTCTCCTCGCTCATTCTCGTTTGGCCTCGTCGACACTCCCGCGAGCAGCCTGTTGTACGAGCCGTTTCGCCCCGTCTGCCGCCAGGTCGGCGGCAAACTCGACGGCCGCCGCCGCGTGGCGCTCGGCCGGCAGTTCCCGCTCACCGGTGACCGTCTCCGTGCCGTCCTGCGAGAGGACGCGGGCAGCCACGGTCACGACCTCCCCCTGGAGCCGGGCGTAGACGCCGAGCGGCGCCACACACCCCCCGCCGAGCTCCGAGAGAACCGTGCGTTCGACGGTTGTCTCGACCCGGGTCGGCGGGTGGTCGACAGCGCTGTGGACCGTCTCCGCGACCTCGTCGTCCAGCGCGGTGACGGCGATTGCCCCCTGGCCCGGCGCGGGGACGAACTCGGTCGGGGGAAGCCGCTGGAACTCCAGGTGATGGAGCAGGCCGCTGCGTGCCAGCCCCGCCTCCGCGAGACAGATGGCGTCGTACTCCGTCTCGACCTCCCGTTCCAGGGCGCGGCGCTCGACCTCCGCGAGCCCGTCGAACCACTCCTCGATGGAGCGCTCGAAGGTCGTCTCGCCCTCCCCGTCAGCTGTCTCCTCGCTGTCCTCGCTGTCCTCGCTGTCGCCGTCGGGCTCGGCAGCCTCGACACGGCGCTCGTGTTCGCGCTGCAGCGACGGGGCGAGCAGCTTCTCGACGCGGGTGTCGACGTTGCCGCGCAGCCCCTCGGTCCCGATGGCCGGCCGGCCGGCGAGCAACTGGGCACGCCGGCGGAGGCTGGAGGTGCCGACGACCGCCCCGGGTGGGAGGTCGGCCAGGTCGGTCCCGTCGGGCGTGACGAGTACGTCACCCGCGGCGGCGCGCTCCGGGACACCCGCCACCACCAGCTCGGGTGGCTGGTCGGTGGGCATATCCTTCATCGAGTGGACCGCGGCGTCCAGCTCGCCGTCGATGACCTTCTGGTCGAGACTGCGGACGAACGCGCCGGTGGTGCCCAGCCGGTGGATCAGCTCGTCGCGGAGCTGGTCGCCCGTCGTCTCCACCTCGACGAGTTCGACATCGAGGCGCCGGGTCGAGAGGAGGTCCCGGACGATAGCCGCCTGGCGGAGGGCGAGGTCCGAGCCCCGGGTTGCCAGCCGCAGCGTCCGGCCGCGTGCGCTCATTACTCCCCTATCGACGGCCAGGGGTGAAAAAGGACACCACTTTGTGGCGGCAATACTTTCGCTTCACCTCTGCCCGTGTTGCTCGGTATCCGGAACGGGATGCGAACCCCACCGTCTGAGGGACCCATCGCTGCTGTCTCGGGATTCAGTGCCGTATCATAAAAATACCGACCAAGACCGAGAAGAGGAATACCCCGGTGGTGCCAAACAGTAATACTCGGCTCAGGCCGGAAAGCTGGGTGAACAGCCACGTGAGTATCCCGGTTCCGAGCGCGGACAGTATCCCGACGAACAGTGGCCGCTTGACCCCGGCGAGGCTGACCCTCAACGACCCTCCCTCGCCCGACCCCGATTCGGCGGAGGGGCGTCCCACGAATTCGAGCCGCTTGAGGTCGAGCTTGGCAGCGGAGGTTCCGCGCTCGACGTTCCGCCGGTAATCTGCCCCGGCGGGTGACGCGTCGAGCCAGTAGATGACGAGATAGTTGTGTCGCTCGGCCAGTAGCCGGATGACGACCGTCAGGTCGCCGGGGTCGGCCGAGCCGGCTCTCCCGACGAGTTTGATCCCTATCTCCCCGTTGACGATCAGGTCAGCCGACGATGACCCCCGCCGTCGCTCAACGATGTCCTGGTCCCAGACCGCCGAGTCACCGCCGTTTAGCCCCGCGTCTACGTATCCACGCAGGTGCCTGACTGCGGTGGTGTTGTGCCCCGCCGGTGTGTCCCAGGACCTGAGGAGGTCGACGACTGCGGTGAATGTCGCGTCGGGGCTCGAGGAGACCGCCTCGTCGGCGTGCTCGTCCGACAGTTCATTCATTATCCCCACTCCACTCGGTGGACGAACGGACGGTCGGCTCGTCGCGTCCGTCGAGTGACACCCGCCGGTCGAGCGCCTGCCCGAGGATCCGGAGTGTCTTTGCCTCGAACGGCCCGTCCCACGCGTAAAATGCCACGAGACCGTTGGCCTGCACCTGGTCTGCCACCATGTACAGGAGCTTGTAGACCTGCTGGACCGTGGACTGGGCCACCAGCGTCGACACTGAGCCGAGGTAGACAGTCGACAGCGTCGTCGGCCCGGCACCCTGAACGGCGTCGACGGTCGCCTCCCCGACAGAGGGGAGGGCCTGTCCGGCGGAGACGAGCGAGTCCACAGCGGGGGTGTCGGCCCCCGCCGACCCGCCGGTACAGTCCACGATATCGAGCCGTGCGCCGTCGGCGAGCGAGCGCCGGGCGGCGTCGGCGACGGACGGGGCCGGACGGTCGGTTGTCACGACCGCAATCCCCCCGTCCGCGGCCGTATGCCGGAGACTGAACGGGAGTGCCTCGCCGCCGCTCTCGTCGACAACGAGGACGTTCGTCCCGGGGTCGAAGGACCGGGCGGTCTCCGCGACCGCGTCGCCGGCCACCGGATTGGTCGTGTCGGTCATGGCTGTGAGTCCGACCGGAGGATGGCGCCGACATCCGCGGAGTCCAGGTCCTCGACGGCCTCGGACGCGGTCCGGTCCACGTCGGCCAGTTCCTCGTTCAGCCGCTGGTACTCCTCGCTGTTTGCCAGCTCGGCGGGCTCGAGATACTCCTCGAGCAGGGCGACCTTGTTCGTCAGCCGGTAGTGTCGCCGGAGCGCCTCGTCACACGTCGTCCGTTGCAGGAGGGTTTCGACCAGCGACAGCAGTTCGTCCCCGCTGGCGGGCTTGACGATGTACTCGTCAAACCCCATGTCGGCGATATCCGGGGCCGGGTCGACGGCGGTCAACATTCCAACCCCGCAGTCGCCCGGCTCGTCGCGGATGTGCCGGAGGACATCGTCGCCGGACATCCCCGGCATACGCCGGTCGAGCAGGGCAACGTCGACGGCCTCGTCGTACAGGTCGAGCGCAGTCTCGGCGTTGTACGCGACCCGCACGTCGTACTCGCCGTCCAGCAGCGAGCTGAACGAGTCCGCGAGGTCGCGCTCGTCCTCGACGAGGAGCACCACCGGCTGGTCGTCGCTCACGCCAGCCCACCTCGGTCGCCGGGGGTGGACCGGCCCCGGTGGCCCGTGTCACGTGTCGGCCGCCCGTGGACCGGCAGTGTGGTCACCAGCCGGGCAACCGCGGGCCGACGGCCCGGTGTCGGCGTCCCCGTTCCCGTGACCGGTCGGTCCGGTCCGCCGGGTCGACAGCCCCCGCGCTCGTTGCGTGTGGCCGGCGCGGACGGCCGATTCCGAACGGATGGGCACATACCGGATCTCCCGTCGGCGGCCATATATAGCCCGTCACGATATCGAGCGTCGAGTCGCGCCCGGGTTGGTCGTGTCTCGTTCGGCGGTGGCGTCCCGTGTCGGCACGACGCCGGTACCGGCCGTCGGGCGGTGGTTGCCGGCGCCGACTGTGCTACCACGGCTCGTCTTTCAGTCCGGCCAGGTAGGCGACCGCGTTGGTTGCGACGTGGAGAACCGGCGTGGCGACCAGTACAACCGCCAGAACGGGCAGGGTGAAGATGTCGAGAAACCACGAGGGAGCAGCCACGACACCGAGCACGAGCGCCCCGAGGACAAAGTCAAGCTGGTCGAGTCCCGGGAAGGGTGCGCCGCGCTCCCGGCCCGTCCGTCGCTTCAGGAAGGAGGCACCGATATCCCCGAGCATCGCCCCCAGGGGCAGGGCGAGCGCCGCCGCGAGCGGGACCGCCGGGAACCCGACACCGAGGGCCGTGCCGGCGGGGACGCGGAACTCCCGGAGCAGCAGCGCTACTCCGGCCCCTGCGAGCCAGCCGGCGACGGCTCCCCGCCAGGTCTTGCCGTCGCCGAGCAGACGCCGACCGCCCATCGTCCGTCCGCCGTCGATGGGGCGGCCGCCCCCGAACAGCACGGCGGCGTTGTTTGGGACGTAGGCGGGCACCATCGCCCACAGCGCCGTGGCGACCGTCGCGACCGGGTCCATGCCGGCGGGTCGACAGGCCGCCTCTTAATCTCCCCGGATCCTGTGTCCGCCGGCGCGCCGCGGCCATGCCCCCGCCGGAGGGGGGCGAGATGCCCGCTGTGTGCGGTCCGGGCGCCCCTGCCGGCGAGTGGGCGACGAGCGCGTGCCCGCCAGACCGCGCCACGGCGGCGTCCACCTCGGTTCGGGAATACCGAGTCTGGGTACCTGAAGGCTCATTACCTCGCCGCCGCGAGAGGGGGTAATGGCTGGCTGGAAACGCGACTTTGCCAGCGGGCTGGTCGTTCTCGTCCCCGTCTTGGTGGTGGCGTTCGTCATCAGCTGGCTGTACAGCCAACTCGCGACCGTGCCGGTGGCGATTGACCCGCCGCCACTGCGGGTCGCGGTCACACTCGTTGTCTCTGTCCTGCTGGTCTTTGCCATCGGCTACCTGATGCGGACCGCACTGGGTGGGATACTCGAGGGGGTTCTCGACGACGTTGTCAACCAGATCCCGGGGCTCCGCGTCGTCTACAACGCCTCGAAGATGGCTGTCGAGACAGCCGTCGGCGGCACCGACGAACTCCAGGCCCCCGTCAAGCTCGAGACGTGGGACGGGATGCGGATGACCGCGTTCAAGACCGGCAAACGGACCGACGACGGCCGGGAACTCCTCTTTTTGCCGACGGCACCGAACATCACCACCGGGTTCGTCGTCGAGGTTACGCCCGACCGCTACGAGGAAACCGGCGAGAGTGTCGAGGACGCGCTCACTCGGGTACTTAGCGCCGGCTTTGGCGACACCGAGGAGCGCGACGTTCAGGAACTCTTCGAGGAGGAGGAGGTTTCACGGAACTGAGACGCTTCACACTTCCAGTATGCTTATCACCATTGGGAACTAAGCGGGAGGTATGTCAGAACAACAGCGGGCGCTCGGGGCCGACGGGGTGCTCACGCTGAAACATCTCGCCTTGCTCGGTGCGCTCGACGGCCAGGAGAAGCTCTCCTGTTCGGGGTTGGGTGAACGGCTCGACGCCTCGACACAGACCGCCTCGCGGCGTCTCCAGCGGCTCGAGGAGGGGGGTCACCTCGACCGCGATGTCGTCAGCGACGGGCAGTGGGTCGAACTCACCGAACGGGGTGCCCAGCGCCTCCAGGCCGAGTACGCCGACTACCGACAGGTCTTCGAGCGCGATACCGGTGTGACACTCTCGGGCACCGTCACCAGCGGGATGGGGGAGGGGCGTCACTACATCACCCTGGAGGGGTATATGCGCCAGTTTGTCCAGAAGCTGGGGTACGAACCCTTTGCGGGGACGCTGAATATCGACCTCACACCCGACAGTGTGCGCAAGCGCGCCCGCCTGAGCTCCTTCGACCCCGTCACAATCGAGGGCTGGGAGAACGAGGACCGCTCCTACGGGCCGGCCTACTGCTACCCCACGACGCTCGAGGCCGACGAGGGGACCTGCGCCGAGGCCCACATTATCACGCCCGAGCGGACCCACCACGGCGACGACCACCTCGAGGTGATCGCACCGGTGCGGCTCCGGGACACGCTCGAACTGGAGGACGGTGAGGAGGTGACTGTCGATGTCGAAGGGTGAGCAGGCCGGCGTGACCGCGGCAGTCGACGCCTTCGGCGAGGGCCGCCCGGTCTGCATCCACGACGCCGCCGACCGGGAGGGCGAGACCGACCTCGTCTACCCTGCCGGTGCCGTCACCCCCGACGCCGTTGCCCGCCTGCGCAACGATGCCGGCGGGCTGGTCTGTGTTGCCGTCTCCGACGCCGTCGCTGAGGCCTTTGGGCTCCCCTTCCTCCAGGAGCAGTTGGACCACCCCGCAGCCGCCGACCACGAGCTGAGCTACGACGACCGCTCCTCGTTTTCGCTGTCGGTCAACCACCGCGACACCCGAACCGGGATCACCGACGACGACCGCGCGCTCACCATCCGGGAACTCGGCGCGGCAGCCGCCGACCCCGCGGGCGCGGACTTTGCCGCCGACTTCCGGACCCCCGGCCACGTCCACGTCCTCCGGGCCGCGCCGGGCCTGCTCGCCGAGCGTCGGGGTCACACCGAACTCGGGGTCGCGCTCGCGGAAGCGGCGGATGTGGCCCCTGCGGTGGTGGTCTGTGAGATGCTCGACGATACCACCGGCGGGGCACTCCCGCCGGCCGGGGCCGCCGACTACGCCCGCCGTCACGGCATCCCCTACGTCGAGGGGGCGGACCTCATCGCACGGCTCGACTAACCACCTCGGCTGCCGCCGCTCGGTCCCGGCTCACCCCCGCTCGTCGACAACCGTCAAGACTCTTAACCGTGGCCGTCCTCCGCTTGGGTATGTACGCCGACAGTGACGGACCAACAGCAGGGTGGTCGCCGTGAGCGCCGACCGGCCGGAGATGTTCGACGGTGTCGAGGAGGTCTGGATGGACGGCGAGTTCGTCGACTTCGAGGACGCCACGACCCACGTCCTCTCGCACGCGTTACACTACGGCACGGGTGTCTTCGAGGGCGTCCGGTGTTACGACACCGCGAAGGGGCCGGCGGTCTTTCGGTGGGGCGAACACCTCGACCGATTCTACCAGTCCGCAAAACCCTACGACATGGAGATCCCCTTCGACCGCGAGGAACTGACCGAGGCGACGGTCGAACTCATCCGCCGGGAGGGGCTGGACTCCTGTTATATCCGGCCGCTTGCCTTTCGCGGGCACGGTCCGCTCGGGGTGGACCCGCGGGGTGCGCCGGTCAACGTCACGATTGCTGCCTGGCCGTGGGGCGCCTATCTCGGCGAGGAGGCCCTGGAACAGGGGGTCGACGTCGCGGTCTCCTCCTGGCGGAAACACGCCTCCAGTCAGATCCCGACCAACTCGAAGACGACCGGCGCATACGTCAACAGCGTGCTCGCCTCGATAGAGGCCGACTCGAACGGCTACGTCGAGGCTATCGTCCTCAACAAGGAGGGCAACGTCGCCGAGGGCCCCGGCGAGAACATCTTCCTGGTCCGGGACGGCGAGGTGTACACGACCGGGCTCTCGGAGTCGATCCTCGACGGGATCACCCGCCAGTCGGTCATCGATATCGCGGAGAACCTCGGGTACGATGTCCACGACACCGTCTCCATCTCCCGGGGTGAACTGTACACCGCCGACGAACTGTTCTTTACCGGGACCGCGGCCGAGGTAACGCCGATCCGCAGTGTCGACGACAACGTCATCGGCGAGGGGACGAAGGGGCCGGTCACCGACGACATCCAGACGGAGTTCTTCGAGGTCATCGAGGACGCCCCCGAGGCCTACGGCGACTGGTTCACGCCGGTGTAGCTGTCCCGGGCCAGGCCAGTGTGCGGTTCGGAACCACGACAGCCCCGGCGACCAGTGGCGTGTGCCCGCCGGCCTCATACGGATTGTTGGGACTCTTTGCCGCTCTAATGGGCGAGATATTCGGTTTCGGCGGCTGAACCATCGGTTCTGTCGAGCCGTGCTAAAAATACTCGCAATAATCCGTATCAGGCGTCCCAGTCGCGTTCGACAGGTGTCTCGCTCGCGTCGAGCGTCTCGAGCAGCCACTCCCCGGCGGCGTCGAGGGTGTCCTGGCTGGTGGCGGTCAGCTTCAGCCGGTTGTGGCCGGCGTCCCGGTCGGGATAGCAGCCGACCGTCGCGTCGAACTCCGCCGCCACCTCCTCGAGGGCGCCGACGATGTTTGCCTCGGGCTCGACAGTGTAGAGAAACCGGGAGACGGCGTCCCCGTCGAACTCCTCGGCAACATCCTCGAACATCGTCTTCAGTTCCCGGGGGATCCCCGGCATGACGTAGACGTTCTCCAGGACGGCGCCGGGCGCGAGCCCCTCGCTGTTTATCAGCGGGCGGGCGCCGTCGGGGATACTCGCCTCGGCCTCCATGTCGATGTCGAGTTCAGGGACCGAGGCGTCGGCCTGCGCGAGGGTCTCCTCGATGTCCTCCAGCGCGAGGTCGTCGACGACCATCCCGCGGTCGAAGGCGTCGGCGACGGCCTCCAGGGTCACGTCATCCGGTGTGCCACCGATACCGCCGGTGACGATGACGGCGTCGAACCCGTCGCTGTACTCCCGGACGTGGCGCGCGATGGTCGCGCGGTCGTCCGGCACGACGAGGATCCGCTTGACGGTGACACCACGGTCCGCGAGTTGACCGGCGAGCCACGTCGCGTTCGTGTTCTCCGTGTCCCCCGCGAGCAGTTCGTCACCGATAGTTAGGAGTGCAGCGTCCATCTACCCAAAAAACGTGGGGGATTCAGTTAGCGGTTTCGTCCGTCGGAGGGTGGCGCTGACGACTGCCCACCCCGCTCTGTTCAGTCGTCGTCCTCGTCGTCCTCGGGTTCGTCCGCGTCGTCAGCCTCCATTTCGTCGTTGTCTTCGCGTTCCTC